>CAZUKJ010000073.1:0-7568 GCA_964620855.1 uncultured Oscillospiraceae bacterium | reverse complement strand
GCGGGAAGCAAGCAGAAATGTGCCCATCGAAGCAGCAATGCCGACGCAGATGGTGGCCACGTCGCACTTGATATACTGCATCGTGTCATAAATCGCCATGCCGGCAGTCACGGAACCGCCGGGGCTGTTAATATAGAACTGGATATCCTTATCCGGATCCTGTGCCTCGAGGTAGAGCAGCTGGGCGACGATCAGGCTGGCCGTCGTATCATTGACTTCCTCAGAGAGCATGACGATGCGGTCATTGAGCAGACGGGAAAAAATGTCATAAGAACGCTCGCCGCGGCTCGTCTGTTCCACAACGTACGGGACAAAACTCATAAATTCAGATCTCCTTTCCAGATACCCTTTGATTCTATCCCCTATTCTGGAAACTTATTCCTCGACCGGAGCTGCAGTTTCGGCCGGAGTCTCAGTTTCGGCCGGAGTCTCCTCGGTCTTCTTGGTGGACTTGCGGGTGGTCTTCTTCTTCGGAGCTTCCTCACCCTCAGCAGCCGGAGCTTCCTCCGTCTTCTTGGTGGACTTGCGGGTAGTCTTTTTCTTCGGAGCTTCCTCAGCCGGCTTCTCTTCTGCAACGGCCTCAGCAGCGACCGGGATCGCAGTGGACGCAATCAGCTCGCTGGCCTTGCGGTAACCCAGGTCACGGCGAAGATCCTCGGCATCAATATACTCTTTGACCTTCTCGACTTCCATATAGTACTGGGCAGCCATGTTCTCAAACTCAGCCTCGAGTTCCTCATCGGAAACGGTGAAGCCTTCGACCTCAACGATCTTCTCGAGCAGCAGGCGGCTCTTGACCTGGTCATAAGCAACCGGACGCAGGCTGGCGCGGAAGCCATTGGCGTCGGTACCCATCATCTGGAAGTACTGATTAATATCCATGCCGGACATCTGGATCTGGTACGCATACTGCTCCGCAACCGTGTCGAGCTCCTTCTCAACCATGGAGTTCGGGATCTCAACGGTCATATTGTCAATGGCCTTGCTCAGAGCGAGGTTCTTGAACTGAGACTCAGCCTCGGTCTGACGGGTGGCCAGTTCCTTGGCACGCAGATCAGCCTTGTACTCCTCAAGAGTGTCAAACTCGGAAACATCCTTAGCGAACTCATCGTCGAGCTCCGGCAGGACAGACTCTTTGACCTCGTTGACCTTGACCTTGAACACAGCAGGCTTGCCGGCGAGTTCGTCAGCACCATATTCTTCCGGGAAGGTGACTTCGATGTCCTTCTCCTCACCGGCGGACAGGCCAACACAGCCCTCCTCAAAGCCCGGGATGAAGGAGCCGGAGCCGATCTTCAGGCTGTAGTTCTCAGCCTTGCCGCCCTCGAAGGCGACGCCGTCAACAAAGCCTTCAAAGTCGATGACAGCAGTGTCACCGTTCTGAACCGGACGCTCAACTGTGATGATACGGGAGTTGCGCTCCTGAACGCGAGCGAGTTCCTTCTCAACATCCTCGTCGGAGACGGTCGGCTCATCCTTAACAGCCTCGAGGCCCTTGTACTGGCCGAGAGTAACTTCCGGATACAGGTCGACAGAAACGGTCAGCTCAAGCGGGCCGTTGGACAGATCGACATTGGTGACCGACGGAGAGCCGGTAACCTTCAGGCCCTGAGAAGCAATCGCTTCATCATACATGGCCGGGAACAGGTCGTTGATGGCATCTTCGTAGAAAATGGTGGCGCCAAACATACCCTCGATGATCTTACGGGGCGCTTTACCCTTGCGGAAACCCGGAACATTGATGCTCTTACGAGTCTGGCGATAAGCCTTCTCGATCGCGGCCTCAAACAGATCCTTTTCGATCTCCATGACAAACGTCACAACGCCCTCATTTTTTTCAAGATTCTTCACATTCATGATAGATCCTCCTGTCCGGACTCTGAGTGGTCCGGTATATTTCTTTAGAACAGCTGTACTATTTTATCAGATATACATCCAAATTTCCAGTATTTTTTTCAGGGACTGCAAAAAGGTGTTAGTCTTTGATTTTCAGAGGCCGAAACTGCAGATAATCGGAAGAAACCATATGCAGGCGGATGCCTCTGTAATCACCCTCGACCGCCAGCTTATGACTGTCAGCATGAAGATGCCCGTAATAACAATCACGAACGCCGTAGCGGGAAAGAAGATCGAGTATCTCCCGGCACTCATATCCTCGATACTTCGGCGGATAATGCAAAAAGCAAAGCTTTTCGTGCTCCCCTGCTGCCTTGAGCGATGTTTCAAGGCGAATCAGTTCACGCCGGAACACCTTTTCGTCATGTGCTCCGCCCTTTTCCTCTTCAAAAAACCATCCGCGTGTACCGCAAAGTGCAATGTCCTCGTAAAAATAGCAGTTATTGTTGAGAATATACATGTTTTCAAAGCCATTTTCTTCGCAGAACCGGTGAAACTTTGCAGCTGTTGACCACCAATAATCGTGGTTACCCTTGAGAATAATCTTTCTTCCGGGAATTGCAGAAATAAATGCAAAATCCTCTTTGGCCGATTCCAGATCGAGCGACCAGCTCAAATCTCCGGGCAGAATCGTCGTGTCCTCCGGGCCGATCACGGACAGACCATCCCGGAGCTTATCCACATACCCTTCCCATGCACCGCCGAATATGTCCATCGGCTTGTCCGCGCCGAAAGACAGGTGCAGGTCTGCAATGGCATACAGCGCCATTACCGGAGCACCTCCAAAACCACATCAGTCATGGTTTCTTTTTCCGTGACAAGGTCAAAGCGGATTACTTTGCCTGCAAGGTTGGCCAGCGGCGCCGGAATCGGCTTTCCGGTCACTTCCGCAAGCTGATCGAGGATTTCCGTACCGGATTTTTGTTCATGCACGCCAAGCGCATCGAGCACGCTGCTGCAGAATTTAAACGGGCTGGCGGTCGATACAACAACAGAAGTCGTCGTATCTGCTGTCTTTGCACGATACTCTTTCAAAACGTGGTATGCGACCGCGGTATGCGTGTCCATCAGATAACCGGATTTTCCAAATTCTTCTGCAATTGTTTCGGCAACCGTCTCACTTCCACAGCAGCCGCAGGAAAAGTTTTCTGAAATTTTCTGTTTCAGCTCCGAAGAGACCTCGTATCGGCCGGTCTCCGTCAGTTCTGCCATATAGCCGCGCACCTGCTCATCAGAGCCGGAGAGCAAATACAGCAGGCGCTCGAGGTTGGAAGAGATCAGGATGTCCATCGAAGGCGATGTGGTGGTATAGAACGGACGATTGCGATCATACACACCGGTCGAAATAAAGTCTGTCAGAACATTATTTTCGTTCGATGCGCAAATCAGTCGGTTGATCGGAAGTCCCATCAGTTTGGCAAAGTATCCGGCGAGGATGTTACCGAAGTTTCCGGTGGGAACGCAGAAATTGATCTTATCACCAATCGTGATCTCCCCCGTTCTGACAAGATCACAATACGCCGAAATATAGTAGACGACCTGCGGCAGGATTCTTCCCCAGTTGATGGAATTGGCCGAAGAGAGAAAATAACCGCGCTGATCCAGCAGCTCACGCAGCGTCTCGTCAGAGAAAATCTTCTTTACACCGGTCTGCGCATCATCAAAATTGCCGATTACCGAGCAAACACCGACATTTTCCCCCTCCTGCGTGACCATCTGCAGCTTTTGGATATCCGAAACCCCGTCTTTGGGGTAAAAAACAAGAATCTTCGTGCGATCAACATCGCAAAATCCTTCCAGCGCCGCCTTACCGGTGTCGCCGGAGGTCGCAACAAGGATGCAAACCGTGCGTTCTTCCCCTGTCTTTTTCAGCGAAGCCGTCAAAAGATACGGCAGCATCTGCAGCGCCATATCCTTAAACGCGCTGGTCGGGCCGTGCCAGAGTTCCAGCATGTGTGTCGATTTATCCAGCGATACGACAGGCGCAACATCCGCGTGATCAAATTTCTCTCCGAAGGCGTACGCCTTTGCCGTGAATTCTGTCAGTTCCTCTTCCGAAAATTCCTCAAGGAACATCTTCATCACGCAGACAGCGCGCTGCTGATAGGTCATCGCAATCATATCTTCAAGCGCATGCTCAGAAAAAACAGGAAAGCTGACCGGTGTACAAAGACCGCCATCACGCGCAAGGCCCATGACGATCGCTTCTGACGCGCTCAGTCGCACCGTACTGTCTCTCGTGCTCAAATACTGCATTGTCTCACAACCTTCATCAAATTGTTGTACATAATATCCCGAATTGCCTGCTCTGAAAGGCCGAGCTCATGCAACACAGGGATCAGCAAGGAATAATCATCAATGCCGGTCATTCCAACCGGCAGACTGTCGCAGCCATCCAGATCGCCGCCCATACACAGGTGACCTTCGCCACAGAGCTCAATGAAATGCATGATATGTCTTCCGACGATTTCCGGAGACACCGGCTCTGGTCCCAAAAACGCAGTATACAGGTTCACACCTGCCACACCACCGGTTTTTACGATCTCGAGGAATTGATCGTCGGTCAGGTTTCTCGAGTGAGGCCAGACTGCAGCGGAATTGGAATGACTTGCCACAATAGGCCCTTGCGTAATATCTGCCAAATCCCAGAAAGCCTCTTCCGAAAGATGACTGACATCAATCAGGATACCGAGACGCTGCGCCTCACGAACAAATTCACGGCCGCGACTTGTCAGCCCGCCACCGGTTTTGTGTGATCCTGCCAGTGCGTTTGCACCGTTCCATGTCAGCGTGATCATACGGATACCGTCCGCATGCGCAGTTTCCAACTGCTGCGGGTCGCAGTCGATCGCCTCTGCGCCTTCTATGGACAAGAAAGCCGCTGTACGTCCTTCTGCCGCAGCGGCTTTCGCATCGGCCGCATTTCGGCAGAGCGCAATACGATCACCAAACAGCAAAAGCTGCCGCATCAGTTCATCATACATTGCCCGATACAATTCCGACTGTGTCTGCCCATTGCGTGCATCCGCCGTCCAGAACGCAAAGAACTGTGCACTCCCGGGCTGCCGTTCCATCCTATCAAGGCTGATATGGCAATCATTTGCACCCAGCAGCTGATTGCGGCGATATAACTCAAACGCGGTATCGCAATGAGCATCAAAAACAGGATAGTTCATACAAATGCATTCTCCAAATGATGCAGCTCTGGCTTTTGGGTTGCAGTGCCATCCGGTGCATAAATCTCAATCACATCAAAGCGAGGCTGCAGTTCCGTCTCATACTCGGCAAGAAACAGTTCCGCCGTCGAGCGAATTCGTGCCTGCTTACGATTGTCAACATATTCCAGTGCCGTTCCATACTTCGCAGATTTCCGAAGTTTCACCTCGACAAACACGAGATACTTCTTGTTTTTTACGATCAGATCGATCTCGCCAAATCGGCTGCGATAATTGGCAGCGACGATCTCATAGCGCCGTTTACGAAGATATTCGGCAGCCAGTGCCTCACCCCAGCGTCCGGTCAGATTGCTGTTTTTCATAAAACTTTTTCAAAAATGTGGTGCGGTGGATCGGCGATGCGCCGAATTGCTCAAGTGCCGCATAGTGCCGCTTTGTACCGTAGCCCTTATGTACATCGAAGCCATACTCCGGATACTCCTGCGCCATTTGCATCATATGGCGATCACGAGTTACTTTTGCAAGAATAGACGCCGCGGCAATCGAAGCCGATTTGCCGTCACCACCGACGATCGTCTCAACCGGAACACCGAGTTCCGGCTCACGGTTGCCGTCAACAAGCGCCATTTCCGGACGAATCGACAGCGCGTCACAGGCGCGTTTCATCGCCAGGAAAGTCGCCTGCAGAATATTGATCTCATCGATTTCATTTTCATCAGCAAACGCAATACCATATGCAACGGCATTCTCGATAATGATATCGTAAAGTGCATCGCGGCGCTTTTCGCTGAGTTTTTTTGAGTCGTTCAGGCCTTCGATTTCCAGCCCGGCAGGCAAAATCACAGCCGCCGCACAGACCGGACCGGCCAACGGGCCGCGGCCGGCTTCGTCGATGCCGCAGACAAGCTGGACGCCGCGATCGAAACAGGCGTTTTCATAGGTCCAGAGATTCTGATCACTCATCGTCTTTTCCCTCCGGTTCTTCCATAGTAAAACGGCCGAGCTTACAGCTGCGATACTCCTCGAGGAGGATGCGCGCCATACGCTCTGTGTCAATCTCGCCGCCGCGCAGCAGGAATCCGCGCTTTCTGCCAGCCGCCTGAAGCAGATCGTAGCCAAGGAAGCCGGTGTCCTCCTCCGGAGCTTCCACCTTGTAACGATCCCGCAGTGCATCCGGATAGCGCTCCCACAAGAGCGCCATCAGATTGCAGGCAAGTGTCTCAATATCCAAGATATCATCCTTGACCGCACCGGTGTATGCCAGCATACGACCAACATTCGGGTCTTCAAATTTCGGCCAGAGAATACCCGGCGTATCAAGCAGAAGCAAGCCGCTGTCAACCGTGACCCATTGCTTGCCGCGGGTTACACCCGGACGGTTTTCCGCCTTGGCGCCTTTTCGGCCGGCAATCTGATTGATAAAGGTAGATTTACCGACATTCGGAACGCCAACGACCATGATCTTGATACTGCGGCCAATCTGCCCTTTTTCCTTCCACACCGCAATTTTTTCTGCAAGCATGGATCGAACCGCAGGCGAAAAATCATTCAGACCTTTCCGTGATTTGCAGTCTGTCTGCACAACCGCAAAGCCCTGATCACGGAAATACTCCGCCCAGCGCTTTGTGGCCGCAGGATCCGCCATATCAATTCGGTTCAGAATGATCATACGCGGCTTATTCCCGCAGATCGTATCAATATCCGGGTTTCTACTCGAGCGCGGAATTCGCGCATCGACCAGCTCACACACCGCGTCGACGAGCTTCAGATCCTGCTCCATCTGGCGGCGCGTCTTGGTCATGTGACCGGGATACCATTGAATATTCAAATCATCACTCATGACAAAATACCAATTCTGCTCAGCGGGTATACCACCGTGAGCGCCTTTCCCAATACATATCGTTCATCGATCAATCCAATCGGTGCATACCGGCTGTCTGCCGAGTGGTTGCGGTTATCGCCGAGAACAAACAGGCAGCCTTCCGGTACAGTCACGGGATATTGCAGTCCATCGGCATAATTGATCAGCGGCAGCGTCATGTCATTGATATAGTCCTCTTCCAGACAAACACCATCCACATAGATCGAGGCCGTCTCAAAATCAATATCAACCGTCTGACCTTCCGTAGCAATCACGCGCTTGACAATCGCCTGATCCGGATCATAGGTCGGAACACGAAGGACAACGATATCCCCCGCCTCCATATCCGTATAGAAGAAGTTGCTCAAAAGTGCAACATTGTCTCCTTCCAGCAAAGTCGGCGTCATTGACGGGCCAACAACGCCAACCAAACGAACGCAGAATACAAAAAACACAGTCACAAAAGCGATGCAGAACACGAGATCATGAAGCCAGGTATAAAGTTCATATCCAAGCGGCAATTTTTCCTGCGGCTGTTCTGCCTGTGTACTGTTTCTTCGAGCCATTTACAGGATCCTTTCCAAAAGGTTTTTCATATTATTATACACGAAACACGCAAATAAAAAAAGAGGCCG
>CAZUKJ010000072.1:0-7686 GCA_964620855.1 uncultured Oscillospiraceae bacterium | reverse complement strand
ATGGGCGAGCTGGGTCTGAACAAAGAAGACTACTGGTGGTATCTCGACCTGCGCCGCTACGGCTCGACCAAGCACGCAGGCTTCGGCCTCGGCTTCGAGCGCATGGTGATGTACCTCACCGGCGTCAGCAACATCCGCGATGTCCTGCCGCACCCGAGAACGGTCGGCAATGCCGATTTCTGAGTTCAAACAAAAATGTGTCCCGGTCGGAGATTCCGACCGGGACATTTCATTTTAGTTGGCTTGTTCGAGTGCGGCTGTCTGATTGAATTTGTGCTTTGCATGCAGGAATAGCGGAAGTAACAGCAACGTGCACAACGCCCAGGAGATCGGGTACGACCAGAACAGCTCCAGCAGCGTGTGGTGCGTCGGAAATACGGTGTAGACCCAGAAAAAGCGTGACCCGATGATACCAACCGTCGTAACGATCGTCTGCGAGATCGAAACGCCAAGGCCGCGCAGGCCGCCGCCAAGTACATCCATGTACGCACAGAGCACGAAGGTAATGCTCATCAGGATCAGTCGTTCCGAACCCAGCGCAACCGCTTCCGGAGAATCCGGAATAAAGATCTTCAGCAACGGTTCGCGGAACAGGATCGTCAGTCCGCCGATCAGGATGCTGATCGCCGTCACGCAAGCCAGACAGATCCCCACGATTTTTCCAACCTTCTTCGGGTCACGTGCACCAACGCTCTGGCCCACGAAGGTCACTGCAGTCTGGTTAAACTGCGATGTTGCAAAAAACGCATAGTTTTCAATGGTATTGCACGCTGCACACGCCGACACGGCTGCCGCGCCGAGCGAGTTGATCGCAGACTGGATCACCACATTGGAAATCGAGAACAGACTGCCCTGAATTCCCGCCGGCAGGCCGATGCGGAGAATATGGCGCAGCATGAAGCTGTCGATCCGCATCATCTTCATATGCAGACGCCACGGGCACTGCTTCCGGCTGAGCATCCAGATCACAGCCACCGCAGCGGCTGTCTGCGAGATCGCGGTCGCCGCAGCGACGCCGGCTTCCGCCATGTGGAACACGATGACGAAAATCAGATTCAAGATCACATTGAGCACGCCCGCCGCAGTCAAAATATACAAAGGGCGCTTGGAGTCGCCGACCGCACGGAAAATTGCCGCGCAGAAGTTATACACCAGCATACCGGGCACGCCGATAAAATAAACCTTCATGTACTTGCTGGCGCCGCCGATGACCTCGGCCGGAGTATCCATCCACAGCAGCAGGCTGTCCGTGCAGACAATACCGAGCACGGCAACCAGGATACCGGTGATCACACCGACGATCAGCGCCGTGTGCGCAACCCGCTGCACGCGGTCGTTATCTTTTGCGCCATACGCCTGTGCCGCCAGGACGCACACACCGGTTGACATGCCCATAAACAGGCTGACGATCAGGCTGATGACGGCCGATGTCGCGCCGACGGCCGCCGTTGCCACACTGCCGGCAAACTGACCGACAACTGCCATATCCGCGGTATTGAACAGAGTCTGCAGCAGCGCTGTTGCGATCAGAGGCAGCGCAAACAGAATAATTTGCCGAAAAAGGCTCGGCTGCTTTTCCGTTGATTTCATATCCATATCTCTACCTTTCTCTACCGAATCCTAGCATACTTTTGCCTCGTCGGCAAGTAGAAGAAAAAGAATCTGTCGATTGGTTGACATCCCTATGAAATACTCCTAAAATAAATTCAACAGTCCAACACTTTTCCCTACGAGAGGATGAATCAGATGAAGATACCGTTTGCAACCAAGCCGCAGCTTGAAGCGATCGCAGTGGAATACCCGACGCCATTTCACCTTTACGACGAGGCCGGTATCCGCGCCAATGCGCGCCGCCTGCGGGAGGCGTTTGCGTGGAATCCCGGCTTCAAGGAATATTTCGCGGTCAAAGCCACACCGACGCCCGCTATTTTAAAAATTCTTCACGAAGAAGGCTGCGGCACAGACTGCTCATCGCTGACAGAACTGATGCTGTCTGAGCGCTGCGGCATCGTCGGCAGCGAGATCATGTTCTCGTCAAATGAGACACCAGCTGAAGAATTTACACTGGCTGCCAAGCTTGGCGCCACAATCAATCTTGACGACATCACGCACATCGACTTTCTGGAGCAAACCATCGGCTACATTCCCGAGCGCATTTCCTGCCGCTTCAATCCGGGCGGCGACTTTGCCATTTCCAACACGATCATGGATACACCGGGCGAAGCAAAATACGGCATGACGCGCGAGCAGATGACCGAGGCATTCCGTATTTTAAAGGCAAAAGGCGCCAAGGAATTCGGCATGCACGCATTTCTGGCCTCGAACACCGTCACCAACGAATACTATCCTACGCTTGCTGCGATCTTGTTCCGGACCGCAGTGGAACTGAAAGAAGAGACCGGCGCACACATTACCTTTATCAACCTCTCCGGCGGCATCGGAATCCCCTACCGACCGGAGCAGGATGGCAACGACATTGCCGTCATCGGCGAGGGCGTCCGCCGCGCCTATGAGGAGATCCTTGTGCCGGCCGGCATGGGTGATGTTGCCATTTGCACCGAGCTCGGCCGCTTCATGCTCGGACCTTACGGCCATCTGGTCACACGCGCTGTGCATGAAAAGCACACACACAAGGAGTATATTGGCGTGGACGCCTGTGCCGCCAACCTGATGCGCCCGGCTATCTACGGCGCCTATCACCATATCACAGTTATGGGCAAAGAACACGAACCAAACGATCACAAATACGACGTCGTCGGTTCGCTGTGTGAAAACTGCGATAAATTTGCCATCGACCGGATGCTGCCGAAGATCGACAAAGGCGATCTTCTCGTTATTCACGACACCGGCGCACACGGTTTCTCGATGGGCTACAACTACAACGGCCGCCTTCGCTCGGCAGAGATTCTGCTCAAAGAAGACGGCAGCACCGAGCTGATCCGCCGCGCCGAAACGCCGGATGATTACTTCGCAACCGTTGTCTGGTAACAGAAAAACATTGGCCGCATCCTTCCGGATGCGGCCGATTTTTATTCTTCCAGCAGTTTTTTGCGGGCAATATTGATTGTGCCCTCCTGCATTTGATTGATCCACTTCAGGCTCTTTCCACAGCCAAACGCAACGCACGATTCCGCGTCGTCTGCAACGGAGCAGGCAATGCCTGTCCGCTCGGTAATCAGCTGATCCATGCCGTACACACGGCTTCCGCCGCCGGTCAGGACGATGCCATTTTTCGAGATGTCTACGACCAGCTCCGGCTGGGTCTGCTCCAAAACGGTCACAATCTCATCCACAATCTGCCGGGCAGAGCGCTTGAGCGCATTGTCAACCTCGCTTGCGTGCATGGTGATCTCTCGCGGCAGACCGGTTTTCAGATCGCGGCCTTTGACCTGCATCACCGCGTCATCCGGGCGCGCCACCACACAACCGATCGTCATTTTGATCTCTTCGGCCGTATTCAGTCCAATTACAACGCCGTGGCGGCGGCGGACATAGCGGATGATCGCATCGTCAAATGCGTCACCGGCGACCTTAATCGACGCAGATGCGGCAATCCCATTCATCGACAAGACGGCAATATCGGTCGTACCGCCTCCGATATCGACGACCATATGTCCCTCTGCGCCGTCGATGTTCATCTGTGCACCGAGCGCAGCGGCCAGCGGTTCTTCGATCAGATACACGCGGCGTGCGCCGGCCTCCATCGTGGCCTGGATCACGGCGCGCTCTTCTACCTCGCTGACGCTGCTCGGCACGCAAACAACCGCGCGCGGCTTGATCAGCGGCGTCCGCATTGCTTTTTTTATCATCTGCGTCAGCAGGCGCTGCGTCATCTCATAATCCGAAATGACGCCGTCACGCAGCGGCTTGAGCGCCACGACGTTACCGGGCGTGCGGCCGAGCATGTTGCGCGCTGCGGCGCCCACCTGCAGCACACGACCCGTGGCCTTATCCACTGCAACAACCGACGGCTCGCGCACCACGACGCCCTTGCCCTCTACATAGATCAGCACATTCGATGTGCCGAGATCAATTCCAATATCTCTGGACAGTTTCCACATAGTGTCTCTTATCCTTTCGTCTGTCCAGCGGCGGCAAAGGCCGCACAGACCACTTCTTTTACATTTGCTGTGCGCAGCACACGGCTGCACTCACTGAGCGTTGCGCCTGTAGTCACCACATCATCGATCAGCAGCACGCGCCGTCCGGACAGGTCCTCCCGCTCGTTGACGCGGTATGCGCCAAGCACGTTTGCCTTACGGCGTTGCGCGCCCTGAATGGTCGACTGCGCCGGTGTATGGCGCACCTTTTGCAGCACCGGCACAACGGGCTCTCCCAGAATCGCCGCCGTCTGTCTGGCCAGCAGCTCTGCCTGATCATAGCCTCTTTTGCGCTTACGGCGGCGGCTGACCGGCACCCAGCCGATCACATCGTACCGCCCGGCAAGCCGCTCGCGGATACTCGCGGCCAGCATCGGCGCATAGATTTTCGCATACTCCTGCCGGCCGCTGAATTTAAACCGCAGCATCGACTCGCGCACCGGCGTCTCATACGGATATGCTGCAATGCAGGTTTCAAAAAACTCCCCGCTGCGTTCCACCGGAGAAAGCCGCATCAGCTGCAGCGCGCATGCATCACAGATCCCGCTTTCACTCGACGGAAGCAAGTCATGACAGAATGTGCATTTCGGCGGAAACAGCAGATCGAGCACGGCACGGACCACACGGTTCATTGCATCGCCCCCGTAATGCGCAGCTTCAGGCCACTGTAACGTTTCTGCTGCTTGTCATTGTTCGTCATCTGCACAATGATATCCTCGTTTCCGACGATGATCAGCAGCTCTCTGGCGCGGGTAACGCCGGTGTAGAGCACACTGCGTGTGAGCAGGAACGGTGATCCCTGAAACGCAGTCAGAATGACTGCGCGGTATTCACTGCCCTGCGCTTTGTGCACCGTCATCGCATATGCCAGTTCCAGCTCCGAGAGCATATCAAACGTATACGTTGCAACCCGCTCGTCAAAGCTGACGGACAAGGTCTCTTCGTGCAGGTTGATCTCAGTGATCGTGCCGATATCTCCGTTGAACATTCCCGTTCCGATCTCCAATGTACCGGGTTTCTTCCATAGTATATCATAGTTGTTGTGAATTTGCATTACCCGATCGCCTTTGCGGAACAATATTTCACCGAATTTCTTTTCCGGCTTGTCCGGTGAAGGCGGATTGAGCGTTGCCTGCAGCGCTGCATTGAGTGCTTTGGTGCCGGTGTCATACCTCCGGTTCGGCGACAGCACCTGGATCTCCGAGGACGGGATGCCCATATTGTTCGGCAGGCGTGTTGCACACAGGTCGCAGATCGTCTGTACCACCGATTCACTGCTGCGTCGTTTCATAAAGAAAAAGTCACGGTTCTTCTCGGTCAGGACCGGCAGCTCTCCAGCGTTGATCGCGTGCGCGTTCATTACGATCAGGCTTTCCTGAGCCTGCCGGAAAATCTCCGTCAGCCGCACTACATGTGCAGCGCCCGATCGGATAATATCGGAAAAGACATTGCCCGGTCCAACCGACGGCAGCTGATCCGGGTCGCCAACCAGAATCAGGCGGCACGATTCCGGCAGTGCAGCCAGCAGTGACTGCATCAGCGGAAGGTCTACCATTGAACACTCATCGACGACAAGCGCATCTGCCTTCAGCGGCTCTGATTCATCATGAAAAAACACCATCTCGCCGGACTCCGGGGAATACTGCGCCTCGAGCAAGCGATGAATTGTCACCGCCTCGCGGCCGGTCAGTTCCGACATGCGTTTGGCCGCACGCCCGGTCGGCGCTGCCAGCAGTGTTTTCATCTGCAGATAATCAAACAGCGAAAGGATGCCGTTGACCGTTGTGGTTTTACCGGTACCCGGTCCGCCAGTCAGCACCATCAGCTGATGCATCGCTGCGGCGCGGATCGCATCGATCTGCTGCGGCGCGTAGGAGATCCCTAATTCTCGCTCAATAGCCGCTATTCTGCGGTCCAGACCTCTCGGGCAGTCAACCTCTGCGCAGCCCATACGCACAATGCACTCACTGACTGCGGTTTCTGCCTCGTACAATTCCGGGAGATAGCAGACCTGCAGATGAGCGATCTCATCGCGGATCATTCGGCCTGTTTCAAACAGGCTGTCCATCGCGATCTCAATGGTTTCGCTGTCAAGATCCAGCAGCCGCACTGTCGCATTGCGCAGCTTGTCCGCCGGGAGGAAAGTATGTCCGTTGCCGAGGTTATGACGAAGCTCAAAAAGCACACCCGCCTCAACGCGCCGCGGATCGTCTGCCTCGACGCCCAACTCCACAGCGAACGCATCCACTGCAGCAAAGTTTGCACCAAACGGCTGATCGGAAAGCAGATATGGATCATCCCGGATCATATCAATGGCGAATTCTCCATACTCCCTGTACAGCCGCATCGCCAGTTCTATCGGCAGATGATGCCCCGTCAGAAACTCAATCAAGCGGCGTACACCGACCTGCTTGCGGAAACTCACGCCGATTTCCGCCGCTTTTTTCGGAGAAATACCGGAAATCTGTGCCAAGCGCTCCGGTTCTTCTTCCAGAATCC
Organism: uncultured Oscillospiraceae bacterium; assembly: GCA_964620855.1. Classification (GTDB taxonomy): domain Bacteria; phylum Bacillota; class Clostridia; order Oscillospirales; family Oscillospiraceae; genus CAKTOF01. Next base: position 1,087 of record CAZUKJ010000072.1, on the reverse strand, counting down.
GCAGACTGTCTGCGCCGAACATTCGTACGATCTTGCGTGCGGTGATCTCACCGATACCTTTGACTGAACGGCCGGACAAATACGTCAGGATCTCCTGCTCCGTCTCCGGCATCTGCCGCTCCAGAAACTCCGCCTGAAACTGCTCGCCAAACGTTGCATGTGTCGTCCATCGTCCAGTGATCATCAATCGTTCACCGACTGAAACCAGCGGGATCACGCCCACAGCCGTGACTGTCTGCCCAGTTTCCGTCCGCAGGCGCAGTACCGTATATCCGTTTTCCTCATTTTGAAACACGACACCGACGACAGTGCCGCGCAAAATCTCCTGCTGTCCCTGATTCAATCTAATCTCTCCGTTTTCCAAACTTCCGGTATGGCGGTTTCGGGGCACAACACAATATCCGGATTCTGCTGTACCAGCAGCGATGCGATACGCTGCCCTTCTTTGCTCAAACCGCAATCCACGATCACAAGCTGTGTGCGGACCAGGCTGGAGTCCACCAAAAATGTATACGAACGCACTCGCTGCTGCAGATCCTCTGCATCACCGGATGCTGCCATCAGCACACAGTCTACTGCGGCCGGCAAGAGCAGCACGGCAGACACTGTCCATACGATCATCAAGATCCCGGCAGACGCCAGAATGCAGACAACGATTTGAATTATCATCTCAGTCCACCCCCATGCGCCATGATATGCAGCGCATGGTTCGTCCCGTGATCTTGTCTTTTCGTCTATTCTACACGAATTCCGCCGTAAAAGGAAGCCCTTCCTGACAACGAAAAAACAGGCAGAAACGGTAAACCGTTTCTGCCTGTAATTTTATCAGGAGATTACTCCATGATGTCGATGACAACACCGGAGCCGACGGTACGGCCGCCCTCGCGGATAGCGAAGCGGAGGCCCTTCTCGATGGCGATGGGGGTGATCAGCTCAACAGTCATGTCGATGTTATCGCCCGGCATGCACATCTCAACGCCTTCCGGCAGGGAAATGATGCCGGTAACGTCGGTGGTACGGAAGTAGAACTGCGGACGATAGTTGTTGAAGAACGGGGTGTGACGGCCGCCTTCGTCCTTGGACAGGA
>CAZUKJ010000071.1:0-7697 GCA_964620855.1 uncultured Oscillospiraceae bacterium | reverse complement strand
GTGTCGACCATCTGCATTGGCATGGCTGCTTCGATGGGCGCATTTCTGCTTGCTGCCGGCACCAAGGGCAAGCGAATTGCTCTGCCGAATGCGGAGATCATGATCCATCAGCCGTCTGCCGGTACGCAGGGCCAGATCACCGATATGGCGATCCATCTGCGTCGTCTTGAAATTATCAAGCAGCGCATGAACACCATTCTTGCTGAAAATACCGGAAAACCGGTTGATGTCGTCACCGCTGACTGTGAGCGTGACAACTTTATGACAGCAGAAGAGGCAATGGAATATGGCCTGATCGATAAAGTGATCTACAAGCGCTAATTATTAATCACAAAGGAGGCAGCTCCATGGCTCGTGAATCCAATGTTCGCTGCAGCTTCTGCGGAAAGCGTCAGGAGCAGGTCAACCGCATTATCGCAGGCCCGAATGTGTATATCTGTGACGAATGCGTTCGCCTGTGCAGCAGCATCATCACAGACGGCATGGATCAGCCCACAGAATCCACGCTGATTCCGCCCGACCATCTGCCGACCCCGAAGGAGATCAAGGAGTATCTTGATTCCTATGTGATCGGTCAGGATCAGGCTAAGGTCTCGTTGGCCGTTGCCGTTTATAACCACTATAAACGCATCTATTTCGGCGATTCGTCCGATGTCGAACTGCAGAAGAGCAACATCTTGCTTGTCGGCCCGACTGGCAGCGGTAAGACGCTGTTTGCTCAGACGTTGGCCAAAATTTTGAACGTCCCGTTTGCGATTGCGGATGCGACGACGCTTACTGAAGCGGGCTATGTCGGTGAAGATGTTGAAAACATTCTCCTTCGCCTCCTTCAGGCGGCTGATTTTGATGTTGAACTGGCAGAACGCGGCATCATCTATATTGATGAGATGGATAAGATCGCGCGAAAGAGCGAAAATACTTCGATTACGCGTGATGTTTCCGGCGAGGGCGTGCAGCAGGCTCTGCTGAAAATCCTGGAAGGCACGGTAGCCAATGTCCCGCCGCAGGGCGGCCGTAAGCATCCGCAGCAGGAATTTATTCAGATTGACACGAAGAACATTCTGTTTATCTGCGGCGGTGCGTTTGACGGTTTGGACAAGGTGATCGAAGCCAGAACCGATCATTCTGCGATCGGCTTTGGATCGGCAGTCACCAGCAAATCCGAACGGGATGTCGGTGAGCTGTTCCGTCAGGTGCAGCCGCATGATCTGATTAAATTCGGTATTATCCCGGAACTCGTTGGCCGCATGCCGGTTATCACCTCGCTCGAAAGCCTGAAAAAAGAAGATATGGTCCGTATTCTGACTGAACCGAAAAATGCGCTGTGCAAGCAGTATGTAAAGCTGCTTGAGTACGATGGTGTCAACCTGTCGTTTGAAATGCCGGCGCTGGAGGCGATTGCAGAGAAGGCCATTGAACGGCAAATCGGTGCGCGTGGTCTGCGTGCTGTGCTTGAGAGCGTTATGACCGGGATTATGTATGAGATCCCGTCTGATCCCGAAATTACCGACGTTGTGATCACACGCGAAAGCGTGCTTGACGGCGCGGCGCCGAATATCATTCGCGGTCCGAAACGCAATCCGACTCTCGGTGCGCCCAACGTGACTGCCTAACATGACTGAAACGCCGCACAAAGGGGATTTGTGCGGCGTTTTTCCCATATTGCGTTTTCCCATAATGGAGGAATTACTATGAGTGAGATCTTAGATACCTTGGCATTACCGATTCTGGCCCTTCGTGGCTTAACGGTATTTCCGGGAGTTTTGTCGCATTTTGATGTCGGACGTGAAAAATCGATCCGGGCGATTGATGAAGCGATGAGCAAAGATCAGCTGATCTTCATGATCACACAGACAGACATTCTCGACGATGATCCTACGCCGAAGAAGCTCTCTAAAATCGGAACGGTTTGCTATATCAAGCAGATTTTAAAGCTCCCGGGTGATGTTGTGCGCGTTTTGGTGGAAGGCCGCTATCGTGCCAGTCTGGAGAGTGTAACTCGAACCGCCCCGTATCTCTTCGGCTATGTGGAACAGGTTTTTGAGCAGTCTTATAACGACTCGGCAAAAACAGAAGCTACGGTTCGCAAAGCGTATCAGATGTTTGAGCAGTACAGCGAACTGACTCCGAAGCCGCAGCCGGACGCGCTGCTGATGATGCTTTCGTCGAAGAATCCCGGCTATATTGCGGATGTGATTGCGCAGAATACCGGCTTTGGCTATCAGGATAAGCAGCGTGTGCTGGAAGAGCTTCACCCGGTTCGCCGGCTGGAGTTTGTCAATCGGCTGCTCGCCAAAGAGATTGAAGTCCTTCGCTACGAACGCGACATTGAAGATCAGGTTCAGGAAAATCTTTCCCACAACCAGCGTGATTACTTCCTTCGCGAGCAGATGAAAGTCATCCGTACAGAGTTGGGAGAAGACGATGATGACCAGGAGCTTGAGCGATATGCAGAGAAGATCCGCTCTCTGGAACTGGAAGAGGCAACGGAACAGAAACTGCTCAAAGAGGTCTCCCGCCTCGGAAAGCAGCAGCCGGGTTCTTCTGAGGCGGCTGTGATCCGTAATTATCTGGATGTTTGTCTGGAACTGCCGTGGAATACCAGAACGAAAGAGCGAGTCAATGTGGAAATGGCTCGCAAGATCCTCGATGAAGATCATTTCGGTCTGGAAAAGGTCAAAGAGCGTATCCTTGAGATCCTTGCGGTTCGCCAGCTTGCACCGCATTATCCGGGGCAGATCATCTGTCTTGTTGGTCCTCCGGGTGTTGGCAAGACATCGATTGCAATGAGCGTGGCGCGCTGCCTGAACCGCAAGCTTGCACGGATTTCCCTTGGAGGTGTGCATGACGAAGCGGATATTCGCGGCCACCGCAAGACCTATATCGGCGCAATGCCGGGACGAATCCTTGACGGCATCCGCCAGGCTGGCTCCAAAAATGCACTTCTGGTGCTTGATGAGATTGACAAGATGGGAACGGACTACCGCGGAGACCCGTCATCCGCGTTGCTGGAAGTGCTTGATTCGGAACAAAATGCCACATTCCGCGATCATTTTGTGGAAGTACCGTTTGATCTGTCGGAGTGCATGTTCATCACAACTGCCAACACAACCGACACGATCCCTCGGCCGCTTCTTGACCGCATGGAAGTCATTGAGATCGGCTCATATACTGACGAAGAGAAACTGATGATCGCCAAGCGGCATCTGCTGCCGAAGCAGATCAAGAAGCACGGTATGAAAAAGTCGCAGCTTCGCATCAGTGATACAGCGATCCGTGATATCATTGCCTGCTACACCAGAGAGTCGGGTGTTCGCAATCTGGAGCGTTGTCTGGCAGGTGTCTGCCGGAAAGCGGCAATGCGATTCGTCTCGGAAGAGGGCCTGACACGCGTCAGCGTGAAGGTGGATGAGCTTGATCAGTATCTCGGCGTTCGGAAGTTTGAACCGGAGACCCGTCCGGTGAATGATCAGATCGGTATCGTAACCGGGTTGGCCTGGACAGCGGTCGGCGGCACGACACTTGAAGTCGAGGTCAATGTGCTCGATGGTTCCGGCAAACTGATTTTAACCGGCAATCTCGGCAAAGTGATGGAGGAGTCTGCACAGGCAGCGATGAGCTATATTCGCAGCCATGCGCCGCAGCTTTGCATCCCGGAGGATTTTTACAAAACCAAGGATATTCACATTCATTTCCCGGAAGGAGCTGTCCCCAAAGATGGCCCATCGGCCGGTATTACCGTCTGCACGGCGATGGTTTCGGCGCTCTCCGGTGCGCCGGTTCGCCGCGATATCGCTATGACCGGTGAGATTTCGATTCGTGGCCGCGTGCTTGCAATCGGCGGCCTGCGGGAAAAAACGATGGCGGCACTGCGCTATGGCGTACACACAGTCATCATTCCCAAGGAGAACGAAAAGGATCTCGATGAGATTGACCAGACTGTTCGCAAGGCGCTCAACTTCATTACGGTGTCACATGTTGACGCTGTTCTTGACGCAGCGCTGGATTTTTCCAAGTGCAAGGTTCATCACAATGAACATGCAGAGCCGCTGGCTGAACTTTCTGTGCCGATGGAAAAGAACAGACAGCATAAAACCGAGATTCGTCAGTAAGGAGGACCACAATGAATTTACAGAAAGTAGAGTTCGTGACCTCCTGTGCATCGGATGCAAAGCTGATCCGTGACGGAAAACCACAGATCGTGTTTGCCGGAAGATCCAATGTCGGCAAATCGTCGGTGATTAACTGCATCCTGCGGCGGAAAAACTTTGCGCGTGTCGGAAGCCAGCCGGGAAAGACCGTGCATATCAATTATTTTGATGTGGACAAGACTGCTTACCTCGTCGACCTTCCGGGCTATGGCTATGCGCAGGTCTCTCAGGCTGAACGTGCCCGCTGGGGTCAGCTGATCGAGGCGTATTTTGCCTCTGACCTGATTACATTCGGCGTGATGATCGTCGACGCCCGGCATAAACCGACAGCCAATGACATCACAATGGCGGAATGCTTTAAAAATGCCGGTCAGCCGTTTGTTGTTGTTGCCAATAAGCTTGATAAACTCAAGAAAAGTGAGATCGAGCCGAACATCAGACAGGTGCGGGAAGTTCTTGAACTGCCAGAATCTGTGCAGGTGATTCCGTTTTCCGCCGAAAAAGGAACAGGCCGCGACGAATTGGTCAGCCTGATCCTGAAGGCAGCTGAGCCGGTGTGATCCTTGCAGACAATTTTTTGCTGTGTTATAATGCGGGAAAGGAGCAAGATCAATGAATTCATTCACCGCATGGCTGCAGCAGCTGGATTTTTCGTATGTCACATCAACGCTTACTGTCGTACTGGCGTCACTGCTTTGCATTACCTTTCATGAGACATGTCATGGCTTCGTTGCATGGAAGCTTGGCGATCCGACTGCAAAACGTGCCGGTCGTCTGACGCTCAATCCGATGCGCCATATTGACTGGTCCGGCCTATTGATGATGGCTCTTTTTAAGTTTGGATGGGCCAAGCCGGTTCCCGTTGACATGCGTTATTTCAAGAATCCGAAACGTGGTATGGCGATCACTGCGCTGGCCGGCCCGGTTTCCAATGTGATTCTGGCGTATGCCGCGCTGCTGGTCAGAAGCGTGCTGCTGTATGTCTATGTATATCGTACACACGGCGCACTGATCAGCTGGGTCATTGAACTGATTGAGTATGTCGCGGTCATCAGCGCAGGCCTTGCAGTTTTCAATTTGATTCCCATTCCTCCGCTCGACGGATCGAAAGTATTGGGCGTGCTTCTGCCCGATAAGGTATATTTGAAGCTCATGCGTTATGAGCGCTACGGCATGCTGCTACTGATGATTGTTCTGTTTGTCGGTTTGCTCGACACGCCGCTGACATTTCTTCGAACCAGCCTGATTGACGGCTTGTGCCGGATTGCATGGTTCCCGTTTGAGCTTCTTCAAAAGATTTTTGGGTGATTGTATGGTCGAACCGCAGTATCATCTTGAGAGCGTCGTTCGCTCCAAGCAGGATTCGTTTGAGGACTTTGAAGGACCTCTGGACGTTATTCTGCTGCTGCTCAGTAAAAATAAAATAGAGATCAAAGACATTCAAATTGCCTCGATTCTGGAGCAGTATCTGGCGTATCTGGATGAGATGAAGCGGTTGGACCTGGAAATTGCCAGTGAATTCATTGCGATGGCTTCTCATTTGATGTACATTAAAAGCAAGATGCTGTTGTCGTACAGCGATCAGATCGAAGCTATGACAGAAATGGAAATCCTGATCCAGACGCTTGAGCAGCGACGGCGGCAGGAGGCCTATGAGCAGATCAAGACAGCTGCTCAGCAGCTGGAACCGCGCAATGAGATCGGTCTTGGCCTGTTTATCAAAGCGCAGGAGCCCGCACCCAAACAGTCTGCCTACCGATATCAGCATGATAAGGCAGATTTGATTCAAGCATTTACGCAGATTGCTGAGCGAAATGAAAAGCAGCTTCCTCCGCCTGCGGCGGCCTTTGAGGGAATTGTCGGACGAGAGCCGTATCCGGTGACGAAGAAGGCGCGACAGATTCTCAAGAGATTGCTCGCGTTTGGTGCGTCCAAATTCCAGAGCCTGTTTCGCGGCAGCCGCTCCCGCAGTGAAATTGTTGCGACCTTTATGGCGGTGCTCGAGCTGTGCCGTATCAGTTCGGTTCGCGTGGATGATGATGAGGCGGGAGATTTATCTGTTACTTATTTGAAAACGCCGGATGATTCCGAGCTTCCGCAGCAGGAGGAATGAGCATGGAACAACATGAAATCCAGCGCGCCCTGGAAGCAATCCTGTTTGCTGCCGGTGACCCGGTTGCAGCGGAACGCGCAGCTGCAGTGCTGGAAGTATCGGTCGATGAAATTCACGCCGCCGCTCGGGCATTGATTGACGCATACGGTTTTGAGCGGCGCGGAATTCGCGTTGTCAGGTTGAATGATACGTATCAGATGTGCTCGTCCGGAGAGTTTGCAGACTATGTTGCCAAAGCGCTTGAGACGCGCAAACCACCGAAGCTTTCGCAGTCGCTGCTGGAAACGCTGACGGTAGTGGCGTATTATCAGCCCGTTACGAAGACATATGTGGAACAGATTCGCGGCGTGGACAGTTCTTATTCCATCAATGCCCTGATCAACCGGTGTTTGATTGAAGAATGTGGCCGCTTGAATGTGCCCGGAAGACCGATCGTGTATCGAACAACGCCGGATTTTCTGCGGACATTCGGTATGCAGTCGCTGGAGGAACTTCCGGAAATCGAGTTGATGAGCCTCGAAGTGCATCCCGAGGATGCAGAACAGATGATTCTTGATCAGAGTTCGGATGCGTCGGCACAGGAGGAGACGGCATGATCGCGATTGCCGTCGTTTTTGGGATCATCGCTTTGATTGCGTTGCTGCCGATTGGCGGTGATGTGTGTTACGATGAATCGGGACTTGCAGTCAGTTTTGTGTTAGGCCCGGTTCGATTTCAGTTGAATCCTAAAAAACAACCGCGGTCCGTGCGTAAGATGATACATGCTGCGGAGAAAAAAAGCAAAACTCCCGGGAAGAAGCGTCAAAAGGCAATATGTGAGAAGAAAAACGCATCGCAGGAGCAGTCGAAAAAAGGCGGCAAGCTGCCGATGCTGCTCGACTTTGTCAAGCTTGCGTGTGATTTTCTGGGTGGATTTCGCCGGAAGCTGCTGCTCCGAAGTCTGGATCTGTATCTGACATATGGCGGAGCAGAACCGGACACTGCGGCCATCAACTATGGAAATACCCTTGCTGCCGCGCATGGTATCATGCCGTTGCTGCAGCAGGTGTTTCGCATCAGGAAGCAGGATGTTCGTGTCATCTATGATGCGCGCGAGACTGAGTTGACAGTGTATGCGCGAGCGGTGGTTACGATCCGTGTTGGACAAATCCTGTCTTTGGCAGTGGTGTATGGTATTCGTGCGCTGAAGATTTATCTGAAGCATAACAAAAATTCAAATGAAAAGGCGGTGTCGGAGTGAGTACTTCTCTTTCTGATTTTATGGGGACCAATATGGAAAAGGTCAAAGGTATGGTCGACGCCAATATGGTCATTGGCGATCCCATTACGACCCCTGACGGTGTGACGCTCATACCGATCTGCAAAGTGAAAATTGGCATTGGCGGCGGCGGTACGGAAATTCCCGGCAAAGAAAATCCTGCCGGCAAGTATCC
>CAZUKJ010000070.1:0-7836 GCA_964620855.1 uncultured Oscillospiraceae bacterium | reverse complement strand
GGCGGAGGCGGTGGGATTCGAACCCACGAGCCCGTGAAGGCTACCTGATTTCGAGTCAGGCCCGTTATGACCACTTCGATACACCTCCGGGTGCACCGTTTGCTTGCGCCGCCGGATGGCGCGCTCGCAAAGAAGCATAGAGATTATATCCCATTTCCAAAGGAAAATCAACTGCAAATTTTGAAAAACGCTGTTTCAGACGCTTTCTTTTTACCGGGGTCTTCCGAAGATTCAAAATTTATGGTAAAATAATACGATTCATTTCCTCGCCGGAAGCAGTGCCGCCTGTATTTGAATGATGCGAAAGGGGCAAACATACATATGGGTAAGAACATCATAATGATCGGTATGCCGGGCGCGGGCAAGAGCACCATCGGCGTCGTGCTTGCCAAGGTGCTGTGCTATGAGTTCATTGACAGCGACCTGATCATCCAGCGCCATGCGGGCGGACGGCTGAGTGAGCTGATCGACCGCGAGGGCGTCGAGGGCTTCCTGCAGTATGAAGACCGCGTCAATACGACCATCGAAGCGCATAACGCCGTCATTGCGACCGGCGGCAGCGCGGTCTATGGCGAGAATGCGATGGCACACCTGAAGAAAAATGGCGTCGCGCTCTATATCAAGCTCGATTATGAGCAGGTGGCAGCGCGTCTGGGAGACCTGAAGGCCCGCGGTGTGGTGCTGCGTGCCGGACAGGATCTGCGCGCGGCGTATGACGAGCGCTGCAAGCTCTATGAAAAATATGCCGACATCACCATCGACGCCAACGGCAAGACCATCGAGCAGACGCTCGAAGCGGCGGTTGAGGCGCTGCGGCAGGCGGGCGTGGTGGAGCACCAGATGCGCCGCGCCGACCGCGCTGTGGCAGACCGCGCCGCGCAGCTGGAGATTCTGGCGCAGTGCGATGTGTGCCGTCTGGCGATCAATGACGCCGGTGCGCCGTACATTGTGCCGCTGAGCTTCGGTGAGGAAGTCGAAGACGGTGAGCTGACGCTGTATTTCCACGGTGCGGCGGCAGGCACAAAGCTCGAACTGATCGCCCGCGATGCGCGTGTAAGCTTCGAGGCCGACTGCGTGATCCGGACGGTGACCGATCAGCGTGCCTGCGAAAGCACAATGTACTATCAGAGCGTTGTCGGCAGCGGCCGGGCCGAGCTGCTCTCGGGCGAGCGCGCCGTACATGGCCTGCGCGTGCTCATGCGCCACTACGGCGTGACCGACTGTACATTTGACGAGAAGCTGCTTTCGGCAACGCAGGTGTTCTGCGTGCATGTCGAGCGCATGACCGGCAAGGCCAAGCGACAGGGATGAACTACGTCTATCTTCTCCGCTGCGGCGACGGTTCGCTCTACACCGGCTGGACGAACGATCTGGAAAAGCGCGTCGCTGCGCACGCTGCCGGTCTCGGCGGGAAGTATACGCGCGCACACCTGCCGGTGGAGCTGGTGTATTATGAGACGTTTGAAACAAAACAGCAGGCCATGCGCCGCGAGGCGCAGATCAAAACTCTCACGCGGGGGCAGAAGCTCGCGCTGATCGGAGGACAGGGCAAATGATTCGATTGACCGTGACACTCGACCAGATTGGCTATGGTGAGATTTTGGAGAAGCTGGCTTCCTCCGGCGCCGTGCAGGAGAACACGGAACTGAGCTATCTTCTGGCCGGACTGGCGCGCTTTGGCCGCCAGTCGATCGACCGGATGCCGGAATCGGCCAAGGAACATCTGGCCGTCAAGGCCCTCAATCAATATAAGGAGCAACTGTGCCAGAATGCGCAGCAGCTGTTCGAGCAGAACGGCATCCCGGCGCACATCGCCGACTGCCGCATCGAGCGCACAGAGGATTAAGGAAGGTATTATGAATTTTCAACAGCTCGGGCTCAGCCGCCCGATCCTGAATGCATTGGAAGAACTCGGCTACACAGAGCCGACGCCCATTCAGCGCGCCGCGATCATTCCGGTGCTGCAGGGGCGCGATGTGCTCGGTCTGGCACAGACCGGCACGGGCAAGACCTGCGCGTTCGCCGCACCGATTTTGCAGATTCTTGCCAGGAACAAACAAAAGCAGAAGGGCGTTCGCCCGGTGCGCGCGCTCGTCGTCACGCCGACGCGGGAGCTCGCCATCCAGATCAGCGAGAGCTTCGACCAGTACGGCCGCCATCTGCCGCTGAAAAACACGGTAATCTTCGGCGGCGTGGGACAGGAGCCGCAGGTGCAGCGCCTGAACGCGGGCGTTGACATCCTCACCGCCACACCCGGCCGTCTGCTTGATCTGCACGGTCAGGGCCGGCTTGATCTGTCGAAGCTCGAGATCTTTGTGCTTGACGAAGCCGACCGGATGCTCGACATGGGCTTTATCCACGATGTGCGCCGCATTATCAAGCTGCTGCCGGACAAGCGCCAGACGCTGTTCTTCTCGGCCACGATGCCGGATGAGGTGCAGGAGCTGGTCGATGTGCTGCTGCACGACCCGGTGCGCGCGGCTGTCGATCCGGTCTCGTCGCCGGTCGAGGCGATCGCGCAGTCGGTGTATTTTGTGGACAAGACGAACAAGCAGAAGCTCCTGCTCGATCTGATCGAATCGCAGAAGGTAAAAAATGCGCTGGTTTTCACCCGCACGAAGCACGGCGCCAACAAGGTCGCGGAGTTTTTGACGAAGCACGGCGTCAGTGCCGCCGCCATTCATGGCAACAAGTCGCAGACGGCCCGTCAGGCGGCGCTTGGCGGCTTCAAAAGCGGCTCGGTCCGCATCCTTGTGGCGACGGATATCGCTGCGCGCGGTCTGGATATCTCCGGATTGTCGCACGCATTCAACTATGATCTGCCCGAAGTGCCGGAGACCTATGTTCACCGCATCGGCCGTACCGGCCGCGCCGGACATGAGGGAACGGCCATCGCATTCTGCTGTATCGACGAGATGGAGTATCTGCGCGGTATTGAAAAGCTGATTGGCCGCAAGCTGCCGGTCGTGGATGGCCATGCCTACCCGATGCAGGTGCTTGAGCCGACGCCAAAGGACAAAAACGGCAAGCCTATCCGCACCAGCACACCGAAGAAACCGGCCGCGGCGCAGCCTGCCGCGGCGCAGAAGCAGCCCGCACAGCAGACGCCGGCGCAGCCGAACAACAAGAAGAAAAAGAAAAAGGCCGCGTCCGGTGCGGCCAAGCCGGCAGAGCCGGTGGTCAAGCAGCCGGAGCCGGTGAAGCCGCCGGAGCGCAAGCCGATCCCGACCTCGGATACATTTGCGTTTTCGCAGTTTCAGGTTGCCGGAAGCAGCGCGCCGCAGGAGATCGTCACGCTTGCGGAAAACCGACCCGTCGCGCAGCCGCGCTCGGGTGGAAGAGGGCAGAAGTTCAACCCGACCGCGCTGACGAAAGAGCCTGCGCAGCAGGAGCAGACGCCGGCAAAGAAGAAACAGTCCACGCCGAAAAAGACGAAGCCCGCGCCGGAGTCCGTGCCGAAGCATGTCTACTCGCGCCGCGTGGAGCAGCCTGCGGCCGGTGAGACGCTTATGGATGCGACGGCGCGCTTCCTGATGCCGCGCACCTATGTCCACCCGACCGAGCAGCACGGCAAACCGCAGCCAAAGCAGGAGAAGAATGCGGCAGGCCATCGCCGCCGCACGAATACGAAGAAACGGCAGGGATGAGAATGAAACGCGTCCTTTTGATCACGACCGGCGGTACGATCGCCTCCCAGCAGACGAAAAACGGTCTTGCGCCGCAGATGTCGCCCGACGATCTGCTGCGCTATATGGAGGATCTGCCGCGCCATTATGAGATCGATGTACGAGATCTGATGAGTCTCGACAGCTCGAACATTCAGGCAGAGGAGTGGCAGACGATCGCCCGCGCAGTGGCAGAGTCCATTGACCATTACGACGGCGTCGTCATCACCCACGGCACGGACACGATGGCCTATACGGCCTCGGTGCTGTGCTATATGCTGCAGAATCTGAGCAAGCCTGTCGTGCTGACCGGCGCGCAGATGCCGATCGACAACCTGCTCACCGACGCGCGAAACAACCTCTACACCGCGTTTGCCGCCGTCGAGTACGGGATTCCGGGCGTGTCGGTCGCGTTTAATCACAAGATCATCCGCGGCTGCCGCGCCGTCAAGGTGCGCACGATGGGCTTCGAGGCCTTCGAGAGCGTCAACGCCGGCCTGCTCGGCGAGGTCTGCGGCGACGGGATGCACAGCTACAGTCCGGCGCTGGTGCAAAACGGGCCGGTTCAGCTTGTTGACGACCTTTCGACGGACGTATTCCTGCTCAAGCTGATCCCCAGCACGAACCCGGCAGTCTTTGCGATGCTCGAACAGCTCAACTACCGGGGTGTCGTCATCGAGGCCTTCGGCTCGGGCGGTATGCACTTTGTCCGCCGGAATCTGCTCGATGCGCTCGAGCGGCTCACCAGCCGCGGCGTGTCGGTCGTTGTGTGCAGCCAGTGCCTGTATGAGACGAGCGACCTGAGCTTGTACGAGGTGGGTACGAAGCTGCTCTCGTGCGGCGTCATTCCGGGCCGCGACATGACGACTGAGGGCGTCGTCACCAAGCTGATGTGGGCGCTCGGCCAGACGGACGATCCCGAGCAGGTGCGCCGCATCTTCGAGACGAATTTCGCCGGAGAGATCACACTCCCGCAGCCGTAAAAACCACAGAATAAACACCATCCGGCCCGCGCAGCAAAGCACGGGCCGGATTTTTATGCTTCCCGGCGCTGGTCCTGTACCGCGCCCGAAAGGGCGCTGCTGCAAAACAGAATCAGCCGGCACAGCGGATTCTCTGCTGTGCCGGCTGGTTGCATTGCGGCCGCCCGGGGTGAGCGTGCGGCGTTATTTGTGGTTGGAGACGTGCTCGCACAGGCGCAGCGTGTCATCGAGCGCTTCGAGCATGAAGTAGGTGAACGTGCCGCGGCAGAGTTCCTTGCCTTCTTCACTGAGGATGACGGCAGAGCATACGACGATGTTGCTGCCCGGCTTGATGACCTCGGCGCGCACCGTCAGCATCTGTCCGGCCGGAACGGAGCGCAGGTAGTTGACGCTCGTGTCGAGCGTGACGCAGCCGCGGCCGGTGGTGCAGGCGGCAAGGCCTGCCATGTGGTCCATCAGCGTGTAGAGCGCGCCGCCGTGAATGATGCCGCGCGGATTGCACATGGTCTGGTCAGGCGTAATCTGCGCCAGCGCAAGGAAATGGGAGATATGCGTAACCTGCAGGCCCAGCGCGCTGGTGAAGTGGCCGGGTGCGTTTGAGCGCCGGATGAGGCCGTCATACAGCGCGTTCCATTGTTCCTGAGTCCATTCTGCCAAGAAAATTGCCTCCTAAAACCGTTTGTGGTTAGTATATGAGTTTTTTCGTCGCTCATGCGCGCTCATAGAGCGGGATTCTGCGGTCGTACGGCTGCGCGCGGTAGGTGATGGAGCGGATGCGCTGGCCGGAAATGCCGTATTTGGGATTGTAGCCGAACAGGTTGATGTAGCGCGCGAGATCCTGCTTCTCGTCGGCCATCGCGTCAAGCAGCAGCGGGATGGCGCGCGCATCGTCGACGGCGCGGTGCGAGTTGACGGCGCGATCCTGCAGATTGTAGGCGACGATGGCGTTTTCGAGCTTGTGCGGATAGTCGCGGCGGTCGCGGTAGACGGTCATCGCGTCGAGAAACTGCAGCCCCTGCAGCGCCTGCGAGTGGCCGTGCCGGTGGAGAAACCAGAACAGGAAGTTCAGGTCAAACTGCGCGTTGTAGGCGATCAGAAGCGTATCGGGCTTCGAGAGCATTGCGGCGAAACGGTCGGCCGTCTGCTGCTTCGGACAGCCCTCGCGCGTGAGCTGCTCGGGGGTGATGCCGGTGAGCTTGGTAATAAACGGCGGCAGCAATTTGCCTTCAGACAGCAAAATCAGATCATCCATTGCGTCTTCCTCGGCGCCGTCAGATCCGCAGGCGACTGCGCCGAGCTCGATGATTTCGTCGGTTTTAAAATTCAGACCGGTTGTCTCGGTGTCGAAGAACACGAAGTGCGAAAACTGGCCGGAAAAGGATGAAAGAAACGACATGGCACACCCCTCTTTGCCCGGTCCATGCCGGGCGAAGTCTGTCGATAATCATAGCAGGATTTGTCTGGATTTGCAATCCCGCGCGAAAAGGTTCTGTCGTCTCCGGCGCGTCGGGCGGAGAAAGTGCGGCAAACAAACCGCGGGAGACAGCTGAGCTGCCTCCCGCGTCCGGTTAATCCATGATGTCTTTGAGCTTGTCGAAGAAGCGCTTGCGCTTGGGCGAGCCCTCGTCGCCGACGCTCTCGGCGAACTTGCGAAGCAGCTCTTTCTGGTCTCGGTTGAGGTTCGTCGGCGTCTCGACGACGACGGTGACATACTGATCGCCGCGCGACTTCGAGTTGAGATGGTAGATGCCCTTGCCGCGCAGACGGAAGGTCGTGCCGGTCTGCGTGCCCTCGGGAACGGTGTAGCGCACATTGCCGTCGAGCGTCGGGACTTCAATCTCCGCGCCGAGCGCCGCCTGAGAGAACGTGATCGGCATTTCGCACAGAACGCTCACACCGTCGCGCTCGAAGATCTCGTGCGGCAGGATGTTCACACCGACGATCAGATCGCCCGCCGGGCCGCCGTTTGTACCGGCGTGGCCCTCGCCGCGCACACGCACGGACTGGCCAAGGTCGATACCGGCCGGGATCGTGACTTTGATCTTCTTGTTTCTACGTACACGGCCCTTGCCTTTGCAGGTCTGGCAGGGAGTCTTGATGATCTTGCCGGAGCCGGAGCACTTCGGGCAGGTCGACTGCTGCTGCATCGCGCCGAACATTGTCTGGCGGGTGGTGCGGATCGTACCGGTGCCGGAGCAGGTGGTACATGTCTCCGGGGTCGTACCCTCGGCGCAGCCGGAGCCGGAGCACTTCGAGCAGGACTCGACGCGCTGCACTTCGACTTCCTTCTCCGTGCCGAACGCGGCTTCCTGGAAGGTGACGGTGACTTCTGCACCGGCATTTTCGCCCTGACGCGGACCGTTGCGGCGCTGCGAAGACGAGCTGCCGCCGCCGAAGAAGTCGGAGAAAATGTCGCCAAAACCGCCGAAGTCAAAGCCGCCGAAGCCGCCGCCGAAGCCTGCGTTCGGGTTAAAGTTCGGATCGACGCCGGCGAAGCCGTACTGGTCGTAACGCGCGCGCTTCTCCGGGTCGGAGAGCACCTCGTTGGCCTCGTTGACTTCCTTGAATTTCGCTTCGGCCTCTGCATTGCCGGGGTTCATATCGGGATGGTACTTCTGCGCCATTTTACGGTAGGCTTTCTTGATCTCCGTGTCCGTTGCATTCTTCTCGACGCCAAGCACCTCATAATAATCGCGTTTATTCTGATCTGCCATTGGGATTCACCTCGGTGTAACGGGATAAAAGGGGGATGACAAGCATCCCCCTTTTGTGATTTTTGGAATCAGTCGTCGACGACCTCGTAGTCGGCGTCAACGACATTGTCATCGGCAGCAGCCTGCGCACCGGCGTCGCCCTGCGGGGCCTGCTGGGCGTAGAGCTTCTCGCTGATGGCGTAGAAGGCCTGCGTGACGGCTTCGGTGGCCTGCTTGATGGCCTCGACATCCGTGCCCTTCATCTTCTCCTTCAGGTCGGCAATGGCAGCCTCGATCGGCGCCTTCTCCTCGGCGGAGACCTTGTCGCCCAGCTCGGAGAGGGTCTTCTCGGACTGGTAGATCATCTGGTCGGCGGAGTTTCTTGCGTCGGCCTCGTCCTTCTTGGCCTTGTCTTCGGCAGCGAACTGCTCGGCCTCGCGGACGGCCTTCTCAATGTCTTCCTTGCTCATGTTGGAAGAGGCGGTGATGGTGATG
>CAZUKJ010000069.1:0-7980 GCA_964620855.1 uncultured Oscillospiraceae bacterium | reverse complement strand
GCATAGTAAGCAACCGAGCGAAGCGAGGCTCTTAGCGCCTCGCAGAGGGAGCCTTGGCGCTGTGCAAATTCGTACCACGACCATGCCACTCGTCCTCAGGTGCTGCTTTGCAGGAAGCAAATTGCTTCCTGTAAATTGATAAGGGAGTGTTGCAAAATGCAACACTCCCTTTTTGCTTGTTTATTTCTCTTCGGGCCGATACTCGAGAAGGTGCGCCGTGTCCGGCAGCTTGCCCTTTTTTCTGCCGCGCTTGTCGAGCAGCTTGGCCGGGATCTGCATTCCGCAGCCGCACGGACACCAGATCAGCTTGTCAGGATCGGTGTCGCCGATCGGACGGTCGAAGAATACCTGGGCGATCTTGCGGAAATCAATCTTCATCCGGCTGCCTCAGAATACTGCAGATAGCAGAAGATAATACAAGACGGCGATCACGCAGAAGATCGGAATGATCGGGATCGTCTTTTTCACAATGCCGCCGAGCGTGGTATGATAGTAGTCCGCGACAACGGACAGGCAGACGTGCGTCGGGGAGATCTGCATGGCGGCGTAAGAGAAGCTCATAAGCAGAACCATCAGGGGCATACCGCCGTTCGGGATGGCGGCGAAGGCCATCGTGGTGCAGGATGCGATGATGGCATTCGAACCGGCGATGATCGAACCGACAAAGTAGATCAGCGCGAAGATCAGGTAGGTCGGAACCGGCAGCGCGGAGAACACAGCCGGCAGCGTGTCGATGACGCCGGTGGCGGTGAGGAACTCCTTGAACACGAGGATGAGATAGGAGTTGACGATCAGAACCGGCTCAAACGCACTCTTGGCGATTTCCGGGAACTCCTTCGCGGGGAAGCGGTAGACGAACCAGCACACGACGGTGACGATCAGAATGGCGATCCAGACCGGAACATCAAACGCGAGGATCAGCACGATGATGACGATCAGCGACCACAGGTGCTTGACGAGGTTCAGCGCGTCTTTCCACTTGTTTTTGCTGGGCGGCAGGCCGGTCTCCTTCGGGACTTTGCGGATATAGAAAAGCCAGCCGAGAATGTACATGACGAACACCAGCGGCAGCATGCCGAGCACAAACGAGCCGACATTGACGCCGGAGAGGTTTGCCATGATGATGACACCGGTATAGGTCGGCAGGAAAGCCTCCGGCAGGTGGCGGAAGAAGGTCGTGCACATGGCCTTCTCGTCGGTGGTCAGGTCGTCGCCGGTGGCTTCGTTGACGATATCGCCGCAGATGATGGCGGCAGCAGCAGACGGCAGCAGGCCGATAAACACCGGGGCGAGAGTGGCATTGATGCGGCGGTTGTTGAAGATGCCGTTCAGGTCGAGCTGGGCTTTTTTGAGCTGGCTGCGGCGCTCAAGCAGGCGCTGCAGGAATGTGATCACATACAATACGATCAGAACGGTTAAATTAGACCAGCTCTTCGTCGCGTTCCAGACGAGCTGCAGGCACTCCAGCGGCGGAATCTGCCACAGTGCCGCCGTGGCAATCACGGCAATGAGCATCGCAGCAAACAGCTTCAGCTTGAATCTCAGGGCGATAATGATGAGCGCAAAAACGATCACCAGTTTGATGATGTCCAAATAAATCCCTCCATCGGAACAAAATAGTATACTTACAATAGTATATTTTTATCATAAAAGTGTGTGAAGGGCAACAGTATGGGCGCAAGTGGTAAAACGATGCGTGATTTTTGTCGCTTTCGGCGTGGTTTCCGGGCCGAAGCGGATAGAAAAAACAAAAAACCGGGCGCTGCGGCCGCAGCGCCCGGGGATGTGTCAGGTTGTCGGTTCTTCCGGCTCCGTCGGATCTTCGGGGGCTTTTATGAGAGGGTAGAAGTCGATGGCACAGTACGGACGAAACCGCAGCCGCCTGGCGATCGGACCAAGCAGGGCATTGTCGAGCCGATCGTTATAGCGGTCGGCCAGCTGATTGAAGCTGTAGCAGAAGTCGAGCATATCCTCCTGCAGCTCAAGCTTTTCGGGGGTGTTCTCGGTGACGGTGCTGACCATCTGCTCGATGCAGGCCAGCCGTTCGGCATTCGTCTTTGCCTGAAAGTAGGCTTCGTCAGAACCGGGAGAAAGCTCGCCGCACAGTTTTGCCCATTTATCAAGCTGCGGCTGTGCGCCCTTGAGCGAGCGGTCCATATAAAACCGCTTGCGGTCGAGGTTGTTGTAGATCAGGATAACGCCGATCATGACAGCGCAGAGCAGCGCGGTAAGAATAATCAGAAAATTGTCCATGCTATTACCTCTCTGTCCGTTCTCTGGCTACGCGGCGGTACTTCTGGCCGCTGAACAGGAACACGATGACGACGGCGAAAATCACCAGACTTTTGGGGATCAAACCGCCGATGATGGTGTTTTCATAAGCGCCGAGCGCTTTGATGCGGTCACACGCCGGTGCGGTGACGGTGCCTTGTGCTTCGCAGTATGCCTGCACGGCTTCGCGGACGGTGCCGACCTCCTCGCCGTCGAGATAGCCTGCGGGCAGCGCAACGGTGATGGGATCGGTGACTTCAAGCGTATACAGGCGCGAGCCGACCGGAGCGGAGGCGTCGTATTCGAGCGTGAAGCCGGAAATGCAGAAGAAATCCGGGTTGGCCGAGGCGGCTTCGTCGATTGTCTCGGTTTCGGCCAGTGTGATTTTGGACAGACCCTGCTCAAGCAGCGCGCGGAACTCTGCTTCCGGGAGCGTGACAAGGACGATCGCGCGGTCGTTCGGGAAGCTGTCGGCGATGGCCTGCTCGGTGATCTCACCGGGCAGCAGGTTGATGCCCATATCGCCGACGGGGAACAGCGCCGCATCGGCGCCGGTGTACGCGCGCATGGCGTCGGCGGCAAGGTTGCCGAGTGCGCTTTCGCGGCAGAGGCCGCCGTCGGTCGTTATGACTTCGCCGCAGGTCGCGGCAGACGCTGCGCCGGTCAGCAGCAGCGCGAGGATCAAAATACAAATCAGTTTTTTCATGGCGTCATTATAACATAAAATAAAAGAGGGCGAAAGACCCATATCGGAAGGATTGAGAAAAAAGAGGATGGGCTCAAAGCCCATCCTCTTTTAAAATTGCATCAACCGAATTAGTCAACGAAGGTGACGTAGCGGAGGTTCGGGGACGCAGCGCTGGCCGTCCAGAAGTCGTTGCTGATGTACGGACGGTAGCAGTAGCAGTAGTACGGCTCGGCGAACGCGACCTGGCGGATGTTCTCATACATCCAGACCTGGGCGTTGTAGTAAGCCTCGGCACGCGCCTCGTCGTCGATGGAGTAACGGCCGGTGGTCAGGTAGCCAGCCATCTCTTCATCGGTGACCTTAACGGAGCCGTTGGTCGACCACGGGCCGACGGTATCGAGCTGCTGATCCGGATCGAGGGAGGTGCAGCCCATGGAGTTGATAACGAGGTCAGTCTCGTTGTTCATGAAGTGGGTAACAGCAGTGGTCCAGTCGCAGGCGTTGACATGAACCTGAACGCCGACGACGGACAGATACATGGCAATCGCTTCGGCCAGCTTGGTGTTGGTCGAGGAGTTGATAACGACGAACTCGAGAACCTGGCTGTAATCGTAGCCGGCCTCGTCAAGCAGAGCCTTGGCCTGATCCGGATCGTAGGTGTAGGTGCCGACGGAAGCCTTGTAGCGGACGCCGTTCGGGAGGATGGAGTCAGCCGGAGCGCCGAGGACGCCGAGGCCGATCTCGTTGACAGCTTCCCAATCGACGGCCAGAGCGATGGCCTGGCGGACGCGGATGTCGTCAAACGCAGAAACATACTCCGGCAGACCGAGGCCGTAGACGTCGAGGCCGGACTGGATGACGAAGTTGGTGTCGGCGACTTCGCCGTTGACCATACGGGCAGCGTCAGACTCGCCAACCTCGAAGGCCATGTCAAGGACGCCGTTCTCGTAGTCGATGAACATGGTGGTGTCCTCAGCATAGTAGCGGATGGTGATGGTCTTGGCTTCCGGAAGATTCTCGGCATCCCAGTAGTCCTCACGGAGCTCGAAGGTGCTCATGGAGCCGGAAACGTTGGAGGTGTTGATGTACGGACCGGAGCCGATCGGCTGATCCCACAGGGCGTCGTCGCCGGTGGACTCAACATACTCCTTGTTCAGAACGGAGGTGTAGCGGGTAGCGAGGTAGCTCATGCCCGGGCCGAAGTCTTCGTGCATGGCAAGAACGAACTCGGTGTCGCTGAGGATCTCGGTGTTCTCGAAGTCGATGAAGTCAACGAAGGTGCTCCAGCGGCTGGTGTTCTCGATCAGGCGGTACATCGACCAGATGCAGTCTTCCGCGGTGACCGGGTCGCCGTTGGAGAAGGTGGCATCATGGATCTTGATGTACAGGTGCTTGGAGTCCTGATACTCCCACTCCTTGGCGAGCATGCCCTGAACGTCGCCGTTCTGGTCAATGTAGAACAGCTGGTCGTAAACCAGGTAGATGCCGACGGAGAAGGTGGAGGTGCAGGGATCGAACGAGTCGATGTCGCTGCGGTAGCCGATGGTCAGGGTGCCTTCCTCAGTCTGACGGACATAAGAGGACTCCTCAACCTTACCGGAAGCAGCCGGGGAGTTATCCTCGGTGGTGTCGGTAGAGTTGTCGGTGGTGGTGTCGGTGCTGTTCGTGCTGTTCGTGGTGTTCGTGGTGTTGTCGGTCGTGGTGGAGTCGGAGCTGCCACAGGCAACGAGCGAGAATACCATGCACAGAGCAAGCAGCAGCGCAATGAGTTTCTTCATTTCAAAAACCCTCCTTAATATTTTGAATGCGCGTGCATCCAATCTGAGAACTATAATAATGAGCATATGCATATTGTCAATAACGAGAATGGAAAGATGGCAAACTTTGATAGGATATCCACAAAAATTGACGCATTCCGGACTTGCGGTACGGCAATGATTTTGCTAAAATTTCATAAGTGGGCTTCTGCCTGCGTGGCACAAAAAACGAAAGAGGTGGAAAGGATGCAAAAATACATCCTGAAGCGCATTCTGCTCATGATCCCCATTTTGTTCGGCGTTCTGTTTATCGTGTTTACGATCAACCACTTTATGCCGGGCGATCCGGTGTATGCTCTGCTTGGCACGAGCTGCACGGAAGAGCAGTATGCTGCGAAGCAAGCGGAACTTGGTTTGGATAAAACGTTCTGGGAGCAGTTCGTCATCTATGTGAAAAACATTGTGACAAAGCTCGACCTCGGTACGTCCTATCAGACCAACCGCAGTGTTACGACCGAGATCCTCGAACGCTTCCCGGTCACAATGAAGCTGGGCGTGCTGGGCATATTGGTCACAGTCATAGTCGGCGTGCCGTTCGGTATTATTTCGGCGACAAAGCAATACTCTGCGCTGGATTATATTGTAACGGTCGTTTCGATGTTCTTTGCATCCATGCCGAGCTTCTGGATGGCCCTGATGGGCATCATCCTTTTCTCGTATAAGCTGCAGTGGCTGCCGGCGTCGGGCTTGTTTACATGGAAGCATTATATCCTTCCTGTTGCCTGCCTGGGCCTGTCCCCCGTTGCAACGGTCACTCGTATGACGCGTTCGTCGATGCTCGATGTCATCCGTCAGGACTACATCCGCACCGCCCGCGCCAAGGGCCTGTCCGAAGGCGTTGTTATCCGCAAGCATGCGCTTAAGAACGCGCTGATCCCGGTCCTGACTGTCATCGGTATGCAGCTCGGTACGATCGTTGCCGGCTCCACCGTTGTTGAGGCGATCTTCTCGATCAACGGCACCGGTTCGCTTCTGATGACCGCGATCAACGGTAAGAACTACCCGGTTATCATGGGCGTCGTTCTGTTCCTGTCTGTCTCCATCTGCGTGATGAACCTCGTCGTCGACCTGGTTTACGGCTTCGTCGACCCGCGCATCATGGCGCAGTACTCCGGCGGCGGCAAGAAGAAGAACAAGAAGAAAGAGAAAAAGGAGGAAGCGCCGGTATGAGCAAGACGAAAGAGAAAAAGACCGCTGCCGTTTCCGACGAATCGCTGCGCAAGCGCAGCCAGTGGCGTGACGTCTGGAAGCGTCTGCGCCGCAACAAACTCGCGATGATCGGCATGGTTGTCGTTATCATTATTGTTCTGTCCGCGGTGTTTGCCGAGTTCGTTGCCCCGTATCCGTACGACGGCATCGATCCGACCGCCCGCTTTGAGTTCCCGAGCCTGAAGCATCCGCTCGGTACCGACAACTTCGGCCGTGACCTGCTCTCGCGCATCATCTACGGCGGCCGCACCAGCCTTCTGGTCGCTGTTGCCGCAGTTGCCATCGCGCTGGTCGTCGGCGGTCTGCTCGGCTCGACTGCCGGCTTCTTCGGCGGCAAGTATGAGACCATCGTTATGGCGCTCATGGACGTCCTTATGGCTATCCCGGGCTTCCTGCTGGCTGTTGCCATATCGACAGCGATGGGCGGCGGCATGTTGAATACCGCGCTTGCCATCGCCATCGGCGCAATCCCGTCGTATGCCCGACTCGTCCGCAGCCAGGTCAT
Organism: uncultured Oscillospiraceae bacterium; assembly: GCA_964620855.1. Taxonomy (GTDB): domain Bacteria; phylum Bacillota; class Clostridia; order Oscillospirales; family Oscillospiraceae; genus CAKTOF01. The sequence continues at coordinate 1,490 of CAZUKJ010000069.1, read as the reverse complement.
GACCATCAAGGATCAGGAATTTGTTGAGGCGGCGGAGTCGATGGGCGCCAGCAAGATGCGCATCATCTTCCACGACATCGTTCCCAACGCGCTCTCTCCGATCATCGTTGAGTCCACGCTGCGTATCGGTGCGTGTATCCTGCAGATCTCCTCGCTGAGCTTTATCGGTCTCGGCGTCACCCCGCCGACTCCGGAATGGGGCTCGATGATGTCCAATGGTCGTGAGTACATTCGTGATTTCTATCCGCTCGTCACATTCCCGGGTGTTGCGATCATGCTCACACTGTTCGGCTTCAACCTGTTCGGCGACGGCCTGCGCGACGCGCTTGACCCGCGCCTGAAGAGATAAGGAGGCAACCCGGTATGAATCTGCTTGAAATTAAGAATCTGACGATCCACTATGTGACCGACGACGGCACGGTCGAAGCGGTCAACGGGATCGATCTGACGCTCGAAGAGGGCGATACCCTTGGCCTCGTCGGTGAGACCGGCGCAGGCAAAACCACAACCGCGCTTGGCATCCTCCGCCTGGTTCCCAATCCCCCCGGAAAGATCATTTCCGGTGAGATCCTCTACCGCGGCGAGGATATCATGAAGAAGTCCGAATCGCAGATGCGCAAGATCCGCGGCGGTGAGATCTCGATGATCTTCCAGGATCCGATGACCGCGCTCAACCCGGTTCTGAAGGTCGGCGACCAGATCGCGGAAGTCGTCCATCTGCACGGCAACTGCTCCAAGACCGAGGCGGTCGGCAGAGCGCTTGAAATGCTGGAAATGGTCGGCATCCCGCGTGAGCGTGCCTCCGACTACCCGCACCAGTTCTCCGGCGGCATGAAGCAGCGCGTCGTTATCGCGATCGCGCTGGCCTGCAACCCGAAGCTGCTGCTGGCCGACGAGCCGACCACCGCGCTTGACGTTACCATTCAGGCGCAGGTTCTTGAGATGATGAACGAGCTGAAAGAGAAGTTCAACACCTCCATGATCCTGATCACGCACGACCTCGGCGTCGTTGCCGAGACCTGCGACAAGGTCGCCATTATGTACGCCGGCGAGATCGTCGAGTACGGCAACCTGCGTCATATCTTCAAGGAAGTCGCGCATCCGTACACCATTGGCCTGTTCGGCTCTCTGCCGAGACTGGACCAGAACGTGCACAGACTCAGCCCGATCGAGGGCCTGATGCCCGATCCGGCCAACCTGCCGTCCGGCTGCAGCTTCCACCCGCGCTGCCCGCAGGCGATGCCGGAATGTGCAGAGCGCTGCCCGGTTACCACGGAGATTGCTCCGGGCCACTATGTGCGCTGCTTGAAATATGAGAAGGAGGGCATCAACTAATGGCGGACAAGCTGATTGAGGTCGAGCATCTCAAAAAATATTTTAAAACTCCTGCCGGTATGCTGCACGCCGTCGATGACGTCACCTTCAGCATCGGTGAGGGTGAGACCCTGGGCGTCGTCGGTGAGTCCGGCTGCGGCAAGTCTACCCTCGGC
>CAZUKJ010000068.1:0-8003 GCA_964620855.1 uncultured Oscillospiraceae bacterium | reverse complement strand
AAAAAAGAAAAGGAACTGATGGCGATCTGATATGGCGCTGTTTCAGAAGAAAACCAATCATGCCGAGGGACGGCTTGTCCCTCGGCATATCGCCGTTATAATGGACGGCAACGGCCGCTGGGCAAAGAAGCGTGGATTGCCGCGAACTGCCGGTCATGCGGCCGGAAGTGAGACCTTTCGCACCATTGCAACCTACTGCAAGGACATTGGTGTAGAGTATCTGACGGTGTATGCATTTTCCACCGAAAACTGGAAGCGGCCGGAAGAGGAAGTCTCGAAAATCATGGAATTGCTGGAGAAATATCTGATCGAGGCGCTCGGAAAAATGGAGCGCGACCGTGTCAGGATCTGTTTCTTCGGTGACCTGTCCCGCCTGAGCCCACGCCTGCAGGAGTTGGCGCATGAAGCGATTGAAAAATCGAAGACCTATGACGGCGTGCAGGTCAACATCTGCCTGAATTACGGTGGGCGCGATGAGATCGTGCGCGCCGCAAAGGCCTATGCCAAAGCCTGCACGGCAGGCGAGGCGGACCCGGATGCGCTCGATGAAGCTGCGTTTTCCGATCTGCTGTATTCATCCGATATTCCCGACCCGGACCTGATCATCCGCCCGTCGGGAGAAATCCGCATCTCGAATTTCCTGCTGTGGCAGGGTGCTTATGCGGAATACTATTTCACCGACGTTCTCTGGCCGGACTTCACGCCGGAGGAGCTGGAAAAGGCAATTAAGAGTTTTAACGGTCGGGCTCGTCGATTTGGAGGCGTAAAATGAAGCAAAGAATTCTTGTTACGGTTGTCTGCCTGCCGGTACTGCTGGCTATCATTCTGGCGCTGCCGCCCATTGCGTTTACTGTTTTGATGATGGCCTTGTGCGCCATCGGTGCATCGGAGCTGCTGAAAACAACAAAACTGGTTGAAAACTCTGTGATGCTTGCTCTGGCGATGGTGATGGCCGCGCTCGTGCCGCTGTGGAGCTATTTCGGCTGCAGCTATGCGGCTGGCCTGATTGGCCTCACCGTGTTTACGGTTGCTGTGTTTTCGTGCATACTGCGCTGGTATGACTCGGTTTCGGTGCAGGGTTTGTGCGCGATGTTTTTCGCGGGTGTCATTGTGCCGTTCTTCTTCAGCGCACTTGTGCGTTTGCTGCGTATGGAAAACGGCAAGTTTCTGATCCTTGTTCCGCTCCTGATCGCATTCATTACTGACGGCGGCGCATACTTTGCCGGCCGTGCGCTTGGCAAGCATAAGCTTGCGCCGGTCATCAGCCCGAAGAAAACGATTGAAGGACTGATCGGCGGTTATATTTCCGCAGTCGTCGGCATGATCTTGTACTGTGTTGTGGTGCATACTGTGTTTGATCTGAAGGTCAATTACCTGATGGCGATTCTCTGTGCGCTTCTTGGCGCAACGGTCTGCGTAATCGGCGACCTCATCTTTTCTGTGATCAAGCGCAAGACCGGGATCAAGGACTATGGTAAGCTCCTGCCCGGCCATGGCGGTGTAATGGACCGTTTCGACAGCATGATTACCACCGCGCCGGTGATCGAGGTGCTGGTGCTGCTCCTGCCGCTGTTTGGGTGAGCCTATGAGCAAGATACTTTCCATCCTCGGTTCAACCGGATCAATCGGGCGGCAGACGCTCTCGTGTGTCGATCAGCTCGGACTGCGTGTCGCAGCGCTGACCGCCGGGGAAAATGTGGAGCGTATGGAGCAGCAGTGTAGAAAATATCGCCCGCGTCTGGCGGTTATGGCGTCGGAGCAGGCGGCCAAGGAACTCAAAGCCCGTCTCGCCGATCTGCAGATCACAGTCATGTTCGGAAAAGAGGGCCTGATGACAGCTGCAGTGATGGAGGAAGCGGACACGGTTGTCACTGCGGTGATGGGCATGGTCGGTCTCGAACCGACACTGGCCGCCATCGCGCAGAAAAAGCGCATTGCGCTGGCCAACAAGGAGACGCTGGTATGCGCCGGCGAACTGGTGATGGCTGCGGCGAGAAAAACCGGCGCGGAGATTGTGCCGGTCGACTCGGAGCATTCGGCCATCTTCCAGTGCCTGCAGGGCAGCCGCGACAAGTCGCAGATCAAACGCATCATTCTAACGGCCTCCGGCGGCCCGTTCTTCGGCAGAACGCGCGCTGACCTTGAGCACGTCACGCGGGATGATGCGCTGCGCCATCCCAACTGGGCGATGGGACCGAAGATCACCATCGATTCTGCGTCGATGATGAACAAGGGCCTGGAACTGATCGAGGCCATGCGGCTTTATGATCTGCCGCAGGAGCAGGTGTCGATTGTCGTGCATCGCCAGAGTGTGATCCACTCGCTCGTCGAGTTCTGCGACGGTGCAGTGCTCGCGCAGCTTGGCGTGCCGGATATGCGGATCCCGATCCAGTATGCGCTGACGTATCCCGATCGTGCGCCGAGCCCGTCGGAACCGCTGGATCTTCTTTCCTGCGGCGCGCTGACGTTTGCCGCACCGGATTATGAGAATTTCCCGTGTCTGTCTTTGGCAATCGAAGCTGCAAACCGCGGCGGCTCACTGTGCTGCGTGATGTCCGGCGCCAACGAAGTGGCAGTTGAGGCGTTTTTGAACCGCGAGATCGGCTTTTACGATATCCCGCGGCTTGTGCACGGTGCGATGGAGAGCGTGCCGTTTCTGAAGCAGCCGACGCTGGATCAGATCCTTGCGGCGGATGCACAGGCGAGAGAGTATGTCCTATCTCACAAATAAGGGTGAAGCAGATTGTATATTATTCTTGCGATTTTGATTTTCGGTTTTTTGATCATCATTCATGAGTTTGGCCATTTTATCACGGCCAAACTGCTGGATGTGCAGGTCAATGAATTTTCTATTTTCATGGGGCCGAAGATCCTACAGAAGCAGGGGAAAGAGACACTCTATTCGCTGCGCTGCCTGCCCATCGGCGGCTATTGCGCCATGGAGGGCGAAGACGAAGACACCGGAAATCCGCGTGCTTTTTCCGCGAAGTCCTGGTGGCGGCGGCTGATCATTCTGTGCGCCGGCTCTGCGATGAATTTTCTTGCAGGCTTGCTGGTGCTGCTCGTGCTGAGCCTGACGGCGGCGGGATTTTATTCGCCGACGATCGTGGGGTTCTATGAGGGCTGCCCGCTGGATGGCACGCTGCTCGAGGGAGATGAACTCTATTCCATTGACGGCGGCCGTGTACTGATCTATTCTGACGTATCTACACTGCTTTCCCGCGGCAAGGATTCCACCTATGAGCTGGTCGTGATCCGGGATGGGAAGAAAGTCGATCTCGGCGAAGTGACCATGGAAAAGCAGCGCTACGAGATCGACGGTGAGATGTATGAGCTCTACGGCCTGCGCTTTGGCGTGGAGGAAAAAACAGTGGGAACTGCGCTGCGTAATGCGTGGAACACGGCAATCGACTTTGCGCGTATGGTCAAGTGGGGCTTGGAGGATTTGATCACCGGCGGCGTTGGTCTGCAGGATATGTCCGGCCCGATCGGCATCGTGCAGGTGATGAGTGAGAGCGGCAAGCAGGCCGAAACCGTTGCAGCCGGTGTGGAGAATGTCATTTACCTCGGCGCATTTATTGCGATCAACCTGGCCTATATGAACATGCTGCCCATCCCGGCACTCGATGGCGGACGCGTGTTCTTCCTGATCGTTACCACGATCATTGAAAAAATGACGAAGAAAAAGATTGATCCGAAATACGAAGGCTATATCCATACCGCAGGTATGGTGCTGCTGCTCGGCCTGATGGCGCTGGTCGCATTTTCGGATATTGCAAAGCTGTTCCGTTGACCAAAGAAAGGCGGGAGAACATGACCCGACAGATTTCAGCCGGCGGCGTCACCATTGGCGGCGGCGCACCGGTGCGCATCCAGTCGATGCTCAATACGAAGACCACAGACGTCGAAGGCTGCCTGCAGCAGATCGAACTGCTGCGCTCGCTCGGCTGTGAGATCGTGCGCCTTGCCGTGCCCAATCAGGACGCGGCAAGCAGCTTCGCGCAGATCACAAAGCGCTCGCCGCTGCCGACGGTTGCAGACATCCATTTTGACTACAGGCTGGCGCTGGCCTGCGCTGACGGCGGTGCGGCCAAAATCCGCATCAATCCCGGCAATATCGGCGGCGCAGACAAGGTGCGCGCGGTGGCTGACGCCTGCAAGGCAAACGGTGTGCCGATCCGGATTGGCGTCAACGGCGGCAGTTTAGAGAAAGAGCTGCTTGCCAAGTATGGCCATCCCACACCTGAGGCGCTGGTTGAGAGCGCATTTTCACACATCCGCCTGTTGGAGGACTGCGGCTTTGACGACATCTGTGTGTCGATGAAATCCAGCTCTGTGCCGCTGACCATTGCAGCGTATCGCCTGTTTTCGGAGCGGTCGGATTATCCGCTGCACCTTGGCGTGACGGAGACCGGCACGCCCTATATGGGTACGATCAAGTCCGCAATGGGTATCGGCGGTCTGCTGTGTATGGGAATCGGCGATACGATCCGCGTCTCGCTGACGGCGGACCCGGCAGAGGAGATCCGTGCGGCAAAGGCGATTTTGTCAGCGGCCGGTGTGCGCCGGTTTGGCCCGGAAATCATTTCGTGCCCGACCTGCGGCCGTACCAGTATTGACCTGATCGGTTTGGCCAATCGGGTTGAGGCGGCGCTGGCGGACAGCGACAAGCAGATCACGGTTGCTGTTATGGGCTGCGTCGTCAACGGCCCGGGTGAGGCCCGCGAGGCGGACATTGGCATCGCCGGCGGCGATGGCTGCGGCCTCGTTTTTATCAAAGGAGAACCAAAGTGCAAGGTCAGCTACGACGAACTGCTGCCGACCCTGCTTTCCTATATTGAAACGTTGTGAGGAACTTATGAGCAAAACAGTCAGGCTGTTCGACCTGTTTTCCGGCTTTGAACCGGACGATACAATGCGCCCCATGTGGGAGCAGGTGGAAGTCCGTCATGCGCAGATTGATAAAGAGATCCGCGCGGTCACTGTGGAACTGGCATCGGGTGTGTATCTGCCGGTTGCGCAGATCGAAGAAGCGGAAACATCGATCAGCCGTATTTACGGTTTACATAAGTTAATATTAAAACCAACCTATCCGTCGGAATTGCTGGAAAACATGCCGTTTTCCGACTTGAACCGCGTGATTGAGGATGATTATTCCCCGGCTGCGGCAATTCTGGCTGGATGCCGGTGGGAACTCGAGAAAGGGATTCTTCGGGTGCATTTGCGTGCCAATGGCGTCGATCAGCTCAGGCCGTATCTGGCAGCGGCCGAGCGATTTATCCGGGAACGCTTTGACCGGACGGTGCAGATCGAACCGATCCCCGGCAATACCGCAGAAGGCAAAGAATTATTTGAACAGACAGAGCAGATCCGCCGTGAAGCGCTCAAAAATGTGACGTTTGCACCGGTCAAGGAGAAGAAGAAAGAGGACAAGGAAAAGCCTGCGGCGATCTTTGGCCGCCCGTTCCGCGCAGAAACGGTGCCGATCGGCTCGCTGACGCTTGATATGTCCCGCGTCGTGGTCGAGGGTGTGGTGTTTGCCGTGCAGCACCGCGAACTGAAAAAACGAAATGCCTGGGTCATTTGCTTCGACATGACCGACTACACCGGATCCGTGCGTATCAGCCAGTTTATGGAGGCCGAGGAGGCCAAGCCGCTGCTTGAGAAGATCAAGGTCGGCTCGTGGTATCGTATTCAGGGCCGAATGACCTTCGACCGCTACGACAATGAGACGGTCATGCAGCTCAACAGTGTCATGGAAGCCAAAAAGCCTGTTCGGCTGGACACGGCGGATGAAAAGCGCGTAGAACTGCACCTGCATACAAAAATGTCTTCCATGGATGCGCTGACCGACACGAAGGCTGCAGTCAAGCAGGCGGCGGCATGGGGCCATCGCGCCATTGCAATCACCGATCACGGTGTTCTGCAGTCGTTCCCGGACGCTATGAAGGCTGCCAAGGGAACCAAGGTCGCCGGAACAGACGAGGATATCAAGATCCTCTACGGCTGCGAGGCGTATTTTGTCAATGACGTCGATGACCGGATTGTTGTCCACGGTTCAAGCGACATGCCGCTTACCGGCGAATTTATTGCGTTCGATCTGGAGACGACCGGTTTGTCGCCGGAAAACGATGTGATCACGGAGATCGGTGCAGTCATGTTCCGCAACGGCGAACCGGCGGAGCATTTCCAGACCTTTGTCAATCCGCACCGCCGCCTGAGCCAGAAGATTGCCGATCTGACCGGCATTACCGATGCGCAGCTGGCCAGCGCGCCGGAACTGGAAGACGCACTGCCGAAATTCCTGGAATTCTGTGGAGACCGCCCGCTGGTCGCACACAACGCGGATTTTGACATCAGCTTTGTTGCAGCTGCCTGCCGCAAGCTGAAGATTGACTATGATCCAACATATCTCGATACGCTGATCATGGCACAGAATCTGCTGCCGGATCTCGGTAAGTACAAGCTCAATATCGTGGCAGATGCACTGAGTTTACCGGACTTTAATCACCACCGCGCAGACGATGATGCGATGACGGTCGCTTACATGATCCAGCGCTTTTTCCAGCGCCTGATCGACGCAGGCATCACATCAACGCAGGCGATCAACCCGTATATGCAGACGCTGCGCTCGGGCAGCCGGATCACCGGGCGCCGTTCTCGGCATATGATCCTGTTTGCCAAGAACCAGACCGGCCTGAGAAACCTCTACCGTCTGGTCTCGTATGGACATCTGAAGTATTTCCATCGCAATCCCTGCATCCCCAAATCCGAACTGATGCGCTGGCGTGAGGGACTGATTATCGGTTCGGCCTGTGAGGCCGGCGAGCTGTTTCAGGCGATCGTCAGTGGTAAGAGCTATTCCGAACTGAAGCGCATTGCATCCTTTTACGATTTTCTGGAGATCCAGCCGTTGGCGAACAATATGTTTATGCTGCGGAAGGGAACGGTCTCTGATGTGGAGCAGCTCAGAGAGTTCAACCGCACGGTCATCTCGCTTGGCCGCGATCTGGATATTCCGGTTGTTGCAACCGGCGACGTGCACTTCCTTGAGCCGCAGGACGAGGCCTATCGCCATATCCTGTTGGCGACGAAGGGCTACGATGACGCTGACAGCGAACTGCCGATCTACTTCCGGACGACCGATGATATGCTCAGGGAGTTTGCGTATCTTGGCAAGGACACAGCCTATGAGGTCGTCGTCAAAAACCCCAATATGATTGCGGATATGTGCGAGCGCCTAAACCCCGTACCGAAGGGCCTGTTTGCACCGAAGATTGAAAACTCGGTTGGGCAGCTGCACGATCTGGTCTACGGCAAGCTGCGCGATCTCTATGGCGAGAATCCGCCGGAGCTGATCAAGAAGCGCGTGGATCAGGAGATGCACGATATTATTTCCTGCCATTACGATGTCATCTACATGAGTGCACAGAAGTTGGTGCAGAACTCGCTCGAACATGGCTATCTCGTCGGCTCGCGTGGTTCGGTCGGCTCGAGCATTGTTGCTTACCTGTCCGGCATCACGGAAGTCAACTCTTTCCCGCCGCACTACCGCTGCCCGAACTGCAAGTATACGACCTTTGATGTTCCGGCCGGCTACGGCTGCGGCGCGGACCTGCCTGATGCGGTTTGCCCGGAGTGCGGTACACCGCTTGCCAAAGAGGGTTTTAACATCCCGTTTGAGACGTTCCTTGGCTTCGGCGGCGATAAAGTCCCGGATATTGATCTGAACTTCTCCGGCGAATATCAGGCGCGTGCGCATGCATACTGCGTTGAAATGTTTGGCGCAGACCACGTCTTCCGCGCCGGTACGATCGGCACCGTCGCAGAAAAGACGGCCTATGGCTATGTCAAAAAGTATCTGGCCGAACGTGACCGCACGGCTTCAAAGGCGGAAGAAAACCGTCTGGCGTCCGGCTGTGTCGGCGTCAAGCGTACCACCGGTCAGCATCCGGGTGGCTTGGTTGTTATCCCGGCGGAAAATGAGATCTGGGATTTCTGCC
>CAZUKJ010000067.1:0-8021 GCA_964620855.1 uncultured Oscillospiraceae bacterium | reverse complement strand
CGCGGCCTTTGCAAAGCGCGACGATTTTTTCCATCGTCTTTTCGCTGTTTTTCATAGTTACATATCCTCCGTAGTGTTCTACACAATAATATAAAATATTATACCGTCCCGTACCGAGATGTCAACCAATTTGCCTTTGTTTTCCGGCGGTTTTCCGTATTTGCCCAGCCGGTTGCGTGCCGTTTCGGTTCGTGGTATAATGAAGCCGGAAGCATTTGCCATTTGACAGCCTGAAAGGAAGGTGTCCTATGACGAAGTTTGTTCTGAAAACCGTGCTCAAATGGGCGCTGGTCGCCCTGGCTGTCGTGCTCGTGATCGCGTTTGTGACCCTGCTGGTGCCGGAAGGCCCGGAAACCTGCCTTTTGGCCAAGCCGGTCATCTATCTCTACCCCGAAACGGAAACGGAAGTCGCCGTCACACTTGGCTGTGCGGACGATCTGACCGTCTCCATCCCCGAATACCGCAGCGGCTGGCGCGTGCTCGCCCGGCCTGACGGCACGCTGACCGACCTGACGGACGGTCAAGCCTACACCAGCCTGTTCTGGGAGGCGGAGAAGGCTGTCGAGTTTGATTTCTCCGAGGGTTTCTGCGTTGCAGGAAGCGAAGTCGAAGCGTTTCTGACGGATGCGCTCACGCAGCTCGGCCTGAACGCAACGGAACGCGCGGAGTTCCTCGACTACTGGGTGCCTAAAATGCAGGGCAATGCCTGGAACCTGATCGCGTTCCAGTCGTCAAATTATGAAGAAGCCGCGCCCTTGACCGTCACACCCGCGCCGGACAGCCTGCTGCGCGTGTTTATGGCGTGGAAAGCGCTCGATGCGCCCGTGGAGCTTGCGCCGCAGACGCTTGCGCCGTTTGTCCGCGAAGGCTTTGCCGTCGTCGAATGGGGCGGCACGCAGGTGGATTGAACCGCCCGAACAACGCGCATAATACAACCTGAGGGGCATTCAGCTATAAGCCGATTGCGGCACGCAAAAACAATAGAATGTCATTCTGAACCCAGTCCGCAGACTGGGTGTGAGAATCTATTTATTAAGGTTTGGTTGCCACTGGCAACCGCCTTATCAAAATCCGCTGCGCGGAGCACCACCAATTACGGAGAATTTCTGCAACTGCCAGCGCTCTTTGTACGAACTTGAAAGTCTGTCATGTCTCCGACGGCCTCTTTCTTTTGCTCCGCCAAAAGAAAGAGGAAAGAAAAGGCGGGTTGGGGAGGGGCTTTTTACAAAGACGCCCCTCCCCAACACCCCTCCCTCCGAGACAAGGTCAGGCGTGCGGCGCAACAGCATCGGACCAATCTTGTGACAACCGCAATTTGAATTGCTTGTACGTTTGTTTCGCTGCCGCTGCTCCGGAAATCATCGACAGCTCGTTTTTTTGCATAAACCGGAATGCCCCGCTGTTTTTATCCCGCACTATCCCGAAAGGAGTACCCCGCCCATGCTCAAAGCCACCGCCCGGGCGATCGCATCCGCGATCCTGCTCGTGCTCACCGGCGTCCTGATCGCCTGCGCGGTCTATGCGCCGGACATTACGTTCTCGTTCTATCCCCGGTTTTCGCGCTGGGCGCTCTCGGTGCTCGCCGGATTCACTAGCCTGTTCCCGTTCTCCGTGTTCGAGCTGCTCGTCGTGCTGGCCGTGCTCTGGGCGGTCTATACGTTCATTCGGGTGCTCCTGCGCCATCACGGCCTCGTGCGCTGGCTCTCGGGCGTCCTGTTCGGCGTGAGCATCGGCCTGTTCGCGTTTGTCGCGCTGTGGGGTTTGAACCACTTTGGCCCGGAGCTGTCGGAAAAGCTCGGGCTGGAAGTGACCGAATATTCAAAAGAAGAACTGATCGCTGCCTCGGAGTATTATCTGGCCAATGCCAACGCGCTTGTCGAGCAGATGCCGCACGCGGCTGACGGGACGACGCTGTTCTCCGATTTTGCGTCGCTGTCGAAGCAGGCGGGTGAGGGGTATCAGACGCTCGGGCAAACGTATGAGGTGTTCACCGGCTCGACCGTGCCGGTCAAGCGGCTGCTCAGCGGCAGACTGTTCAGCTACATGGGCATCACCGGCATTTTCGTCTGCCTGACCGGCGAGAGCAACGTCAATCCGGAGACCTACGCGGCGTCGCTGCCGTCGACGATGTGCCATGAGATCGGCCACCGCATGGGCTGTGCCGGAGAAGACGAGGCCAATTTCTGCGCGTTCCTCGCCTGTCAGGCCAACAGCTCGGTCGAATTCCAGTACTCGGGATATTATTCCGCATTTATCCGCTGCTATAACGCGCTCTACAAGGTCGACCGCGAGGCGGCCACGGCGCTGTGGAATGCCGCTTCGCCATATATCCAGGCCGATATCCGCGCCGCTAATGCCCATTACGCGCAGTTTGAGGGCAAGGTGCAGCAGGCCGCGCAGACCGTCAATGACACCTACCTGAAGGCGTTTTCCGAGGAACTCGGCGTACAGTCGTACGGCGCCGTCACCGATTATCTGATCGCATGGTACCAGCAGACCGCCGCGGCATAAAATCAGAAAAATTTTATAAAATACGAAAAAGTGCTTGACAAACGATCGTTTCCCGCCTATAATAGCTCTTGCGTTCGGACGATTAGCTCAGCTGGTATGAGCATCCGCTTGACGTGCGGGAGGTCATAGGTTCAAGTCCTATATCGTCCACCATAATGAAAACCCCTGAAACCGCAAGGTTTCGGGGGTTTCGTCATTTTCATGGATACTTTGCAGCTTCCTGAGACCGATCTGCCCGGCGGCGACGAAAAAAGTTTTGGAAAAGGTCTTGACCTTCCAGTAAGCTGTAATGATATAACGGTTTCAGAAAGGAGGCGCATGATATGACGATCAAGGAATTTGCCCGACTCTGTGGATGCAATCCTCAGACACTTCGTTATTATGATCATGTTGATCTGCTGAAACCGGTTAAGGTGGATCCGTGGTCGGGATACCGTTTTTACGAGGAGGAGCAGGCAGTCGCTTTTGTGAGAATCAAAAACCTTCAAAAAGCAGGCTTCACCATAGAGGAAATAAAATCACTCCTTGATCAGGATGATCAAGCGATCTATTCAGCCTTTGATGTCAAGATCGCCGAGGCGGAAGAACGATTGCAGGAAATCAGAGCCATCCAGAAGTCATATCAGACCGAAATGAAACAAATCCGGGAAAAAATCACCGAGGTAAGGGAAATCATTTTACAGTCCATGCGGCAGTACGATCCCACAGACGAATTCGGGATCAGTGCCGATCAGTATGCACAGATCGTTGAAAATGTGGCACGGTTCTTTGACAATCTTTCAGAGCAATTTCCCAAGGATGTCGGTTATGCGGTGTTCTCTGATGAGGATCCGGCCGACGAGGAAACGCAGCCGTTTGATCCACTTCATGATCCAAACTATATCGTCGTGTATGAAAAACACGGATGGACGCGCGTGAAAGACTTTTTGGGTGAAGTTGGAGAATTGGAAGACGGCGCGGAATATGCGCTTGTGTTCCAGGTCGATCAGACGAAAGGCGTTTATACTGAGGCGTTCGGGAATACGATCCTTGGGATCCTGTTGGCAAGGGATCCGGAAATGAAAAGAAGCCTTTCATGCAGCGTCGGAGATTCGCAGGATGATCAAAACCATTTCTGGCTCTTAAAGCGCAGATAAAATCGGTTACAGCGGAAAATTCAAGGGAGTGTTGCAAAATGCAACACTCCCTTTTCACTTTACAAAAAGCGATCAGCATCCCGCAAAGCATCACCTGTGGGTGGGTGATTGAGCGCGAATGGCACAGGCGACGGGCTCAGTCGGAATACTCTCTGCACAAGATCCGGTAGACAATATCGGCAACTTCCTCGGGGGTCTTGTCGATCTTCTCCATCAGCCAGGTGCGCATCAGGAAATAGCAGCCGCTGCCAAGGAATGTCGCAGCCAGCTTCAGGCTGTCATCGTCTGCCGTATTTTGCATGACCCAACCGGCAGTACGCAGCTCAATCAGGCCGTCATTAATCTGACTGATCGCACTGCGCAGCTCATCATCGGTATCGTTGCCGATCAAAACGCGGATCACCTCCGCATGGTCATATAAATACCTGCAGATCTGCACAAGATACTCCCGCACCTGCTGCATGGTTCCCGGTGTTGATACATGCGCGGAAAACTCCTCCATCAGGTTCATTTCAATCTCCACAAGCACATCGCGGACAGCGATGTAGTGCTTATAAAACGTCGCGCGGTTAATGTCCGCCTCACGGCAGAGCTCAGAGACATTGATCTTATCGAGTTCTTTTTGTGCCAGCAGCCGCAGCAGCGCGTCCTGCAGCAGTCGTTTCGTCATCGCAACACGCCGATTGACCTTCATCTGTCATTCCTCCGTTTTTAAATATGCAACAACCATCATCCGACTGTCAATTATCCGCCATATCTTGATAAACTGATTGTTGCAAAAGCAACATGTGTATATTACACTAACATTGTATTGAGCAATAGTCAAGAAATACAATGTAAACTTTTTATGAAGGAAGATGCAATATGAAAGAACGACTGAATAACCTGATCCTGTGCGTCATTGAGATCGTCCTCGGCGTGCTGCTCCTGATCAACCCCGTCGGTTTTACTTCCGGTATTATTATCACAGCCGGTATTTTCCTGCTTCTGCTCGGCGTGCGCAGCGTTGTCAAATATTTCCGCGCAGATGCCGCGCAGGCAGCGGAAGGGCAGCTGTTCTCCAAAGGTCTGCTTCTGCTGCTGAGCGGCGGCTTCTGTGTGCTTTACACGGAGTGGTTTCTGGTCGCCTTCCCGCTTTTGACGATGCTCTATGGCGTTCTGATCCTTCTGATCGGCCTGAGCAAGCTGCAGCAGATGGTAGACTGTCTGCGTCTCAAGCGCCAAAAATGGTTCCTGCCCGCTATCAGTGCCGTAGTTTCTATCATCTGCGCAATCGTGATCCTGTCCGATCCGTTTTCGTCCACGGCGGCGCTTTGGATCTTCACCGGCGTCTCCCTGATTGCCGAAGCCATCTGCGATGTGATCACGCTGGTGCTCACCCGTCCGCAAGACAGCGGCGAACCGGTCGTTTGACCCCTATCCAAACAAAGCAGCTCCGGCTGTTAGCTGCGTCCTCACAAGAAACCATAGCCCATTTCCTTGGCCATTTGCAGCAGGAATGGCTGCAAACAGATCCGGACCACAAGCACATGCTTGTGGTCCGGAATCTATGTTGTCTTATTCGGACTCCGCTTTCATCCGGAGCTGCTTTATGTATTCCATTACGCCCAGACGGATAAACCGAACTCTTCCCAGATCGCCATCAGTTCCTCCATCACACCATCGCTGTGCATCATCTCAATCGCGTAGTTGAGCATATCGAGCATCGCGGTGTCTCCCTGACGGACGCAGATCGCAAGCGAGCCGGACGAGGTTTCGACGACCGGCGCAGTACATTCCACACCGTAGGCATTCAACAGGTCTGCATTGTACTCGACCGGCAGCTGCACAAACGCGCAGTCCACCTCGCCGGCCTGCAGAGCCGCCAGAATATCGACGATCGGCTCGGCATATCCGACCGGAACCGGATCAATGCCCAGTTCCCAGCTGAGCATCTCGCAGACAATATAGCTGAATTCCTCAAACGGGCTGTAGCTCATGTACTCATACGGGATCAGTGTGCATAGGCCAAACCGGAGCTCAGTGAAGCCGAAGGTGTTCCCGGGCGACCCGCTTGCCATATAGTCAAACTGCGGCAGCGCGGCAGCGATCTGATCCCATGCATCCGCCGGCAGGTTCACACCGGAGACATACAGCGACTCCAGATTGGTCAGGCCAAACAGCGGAGACACATCCGAGACAAGCGTATCATCCAGATCAAGATGGTCGAGGTTGGTCAGGCCGGCCAGCGGACTAATGTCCTCCACCGGATTGCACCAAAGCGACAGATCCTCCAGCTGGTGCAGCTGCGCCAGTACGGAGATATCCGAGACTTCATTGTCGTACAAATACAGATATTTCAGCTGTGTCATACCCTCCAGGAAGGACAGGTCCGTGATATGGTTGCCTTCGAGGCCAAGGTGAATCAAATTGGTAAAGTTGGAGATCACCTGCACATCTTCGTCATACAGATCCCTATACGAGAGCGACAGAGACTCGGTATCCGCCGGATAAGCCACGCCGCCGATCACATACTCTTCCACCGTGTCGCCCGCCTCGGGTTCTTCCGGGATGGCTTCGACGCTTGTGGTCTCGCCCGGCCGATCAACGACCTGCTCATCGTCCGGTGCGTTTCCGGTGCTGGACTGCTCCGCTTCAATCTCAGCGATCTTGTCGAGCAGGCTGCTTGCATCGGTGGCTTCATAGCCCTCACGGAGCACTTCGATGGCCTTTTCCGCATCTCCCATAGCCAGATAGGCATCCGCCAGCAGACCCCAGACTTTCTTCTGTTCATCGTCGATCCCGAGCGCCGCCTCGTAGTCCTCAATGGCAGCCTCGTAGTTCTCCGCAGCCTTGTTTGCCGCTGCACGGGCAAGGTACACCGTCATCTTCTGATCGCGGTCGGCCGCATAGTCCAGCGCGTTCGTGTAAGCCGCAATCGCCTGATCGTATGTCTTGTCTGACATCGCGGTCTCTGCCGTGTCGAGCGCCTTGTGATACTTTGCCTCGTCCGACAGGAAGCTCGGCTGGATCCAGAAAACAAACAGGCAGGCGAGCACCGCAACGGCAACCAACGCCGCAATGATGCCGATGACCAGCCCCTTCTTGCTTTTTTTCTTTTCCGGAGCAACCGCTGCAGCGGCATAGGTAGTATACGCAGACTGCGCCGCGACCGGTTCGGGCTGCACGGGAGTGGTCGGCTGAACCGGTTCGTGCTGAACGGGAGCAGGCTGAGCCGGAGTCGGCACGGCGGCCACCGGCGAACCGCAGCCGGAGCAGAACTTTGCCCCGTCATTGAGCTGTTTTCCACATTGCGGACAGAACATCATCATTCCTCCATATCCTGCGGCGCAGCCGCAGGTTCTTTTTTTAAGTATTTTACCATAGGCGCTGCGTTTTTACAATCCACACGCCGCATGCTCTCTGTCAATCCGAAAAAACAAGGGGCGCAGCATTCGCTGCGCCCCTTGAGGCCATTCTCTTAGACCACGAAGTCGTCGGAGTTGATGTAATCCCAGGCTTCCATGCCAGCGATACGCGCGGAGTTGAGCGCGTAGGACATGGTGGAACCCGGATGATAGAAGCAGTACTCACCCGCGAAGACGTGAGCAGTGTCGGTGCCGCAGCCGTACAGGCCCGGGATCGGCTTGTCTTCGGTGTTCATAACCTGCATGTTGTGGTTGACCTTGATGCCGGCGAGGGAGCCGTAGCCGGACGGGAAGTGGCGGGCAACATAGAACTTGCTGCCGGTGATCGGGCGGAGCCACTTGGACGGCTTGATGAACTGCGCATCGTAGCCGCCGGCGTAGGTGTTGTACTCGTCGATGGTCTTCTTGAGGACCTTGTAGTCACAGCCGATGACCTGGGCGACTTCCTCGAGGCTGCTGCACTCGTAGAAGTTCTGCTCCTGCGGCTCTTCGCTGGACTCGTCGCGGTAGGAAACGCCATTGCCCGCGCCGAAGACGGAGGTCTCGGTGTTGCCCTCTGCGCCGGAGAAGAACGCGGCCTTCTCCTTCTCCCAGTTGGTCATATCCTTGACGCCATGGTGATAGGTGATGTAGTCGAGGCCGTGCTCCTTGAGGTAGTTGATGCCGTCTTCACCGATGATGGTGTAAGCACGGTTGCCGGTCTGCTGCAGAATGGCATTGCCGGTGAAGGTGGTGTTGTTCAGGATCTGCTCGTTGATGATACGCTCGCCCTGCGGAGAAACCATGATGCACGACGGCTGACGCATCGTCTCAGACAGCGTCTTGAAGACGTCGGTGGTACCCGGGGTGTTGTAGGTGACTTCCATGCTCAGCGGAGTATGGGCGCCGCCAACTTCCCAGACCATGTTGATGCCGTCGCCGTCGATGCCCGGGATACGGAAGGTGAACATATCCTTGCCCCACTCGT
>CAZUKJ010000066.1:0-8048 GCA_964620855.1 uncultured Oscillospiraceae bacterium | reverse complement strand
GCGCATCAAATCGCATCAGATCATCCATACCTTCGCCGACGCCGATGAACTTCACCGGGATCTGCAGTTCCTTGGCGACCGCAATTACGATGCCGCCCTTTGCCGTGCCGTCGAGCTTGGTCAGGACCATGCCGGTCACGCCGGCGATCTCTTTGAACTGCTTGGCCTGCAGCAGTCCGTTCTGACCGGTTGTGCCGTCCAGCACCAGCAGGACTTCCTTGTCTGCGCCGGGCAGTTCACGGTCAATAATGCGTGCAATCTTGCCGAGTTCGTTCATCAGGTTCTGCTTGTTGTGCAGTCGGCCGGCCGTGTCACAGATGATCACATCGGTGCCGCGGGCACGCGCTGCGGAAATCGCATCAAAGACGACCGAAGCGGGGTCTGCGCCCTCGTCCTGACGGACGATGTCGACGCCGGCACGATCTGCCCAGATTTCAAGCTGATCGGCCGCAGCAGCGCGGAAGGTATCAGCCGCACAGAGCAGGACCTTTTTCCCCTCCTGCTTCAGCAGGTTGGCAATCTTACCGATGGACGTCGTCTTTCCAACGCCATTGACGCCAATCACCAGAATGATCGACGGCTTGGTCGTGATCTGCAGGCTGCCCTCACCCACGCAGAGCATCTGGCTGAGAATATCCTTAAGCGCTTCCTTTGCCTCGTCGAGCGTTTTCAGGCGGTTTGCCTTGACACTGTCGCGCAGCTCATCGACCGCACGCATGGCTGTCTCCGCGCCGAGGTCGGCCAGAATCAGGCTCTCTTCGAGTTCCTCATAAAAATCCTCGTTGATCTCAGAGCCGGTAAACACGCTGCTGATCGAGTTTCGTGTTTTGGTCAGGCCATTCTTGATCTTATCAAAAAAGCTCATTAAAATTCTCCTTTTAGTCCGTGATACCAAGCTGCTGTGCCATCTGATTGAGATCAATGGTCAGAATCTTGGAAACGCCCTGCTCCTGCATGGTAACACCATACAGAACATCTGCTTCTTCCATCGTACCGCGGCGATGCGTGATGACGATAAACTGGGTTTTATCCGACAGGTTCCGCAGATAAGCGGCATACATGGCCACATTGCGGTCATCGAGCGCGGCGTCGATCTCATCGAGCATACAGAACGGCGTCGGACGAACTTTCAAAATTGCAAAATACAGCGCAATGGCAACAAGCGCCTTCTCACCACCGGAGAGCAGCGTAATCGACTTGAGCTGCTTGCCGGGCGGCTGTGCCTTAATCTCAATGCCGCAGTTGAGGATGTCATTCTCATCCTCCAGTTCGAGTGTTGCTCTGCCGCCGCCAAACAGCTCGACAAACGTCCCGCCGAAGGCTTCGTTGATGCGGCCGAACTCCACACGGAAGATCTCGGTCATTTCTGCGACAATGTCGCCGATGATCGATTCAAGATCCCGCTTGGCGGACTGCACATCATCGCGCTGGGATGTGAGATACGTATAGCGTTCATTGACGCGGTCATATTCTTCGATGGCGCCGAGGTTCGGCGTACCGAGTCCTGTGATCTTGCGCTTAAGCTCTGTAATGCGGCGGTTTGCCTCTGCCGTCGATTCAATCGGCTGTCTGGCCGTCTGTGCGGTGGTGCGTGTCAGTTCATACGAATCCCAAAGCTTATCAATGATCTGCTGCTGCTCCATTGCGGTGGCATTCTTTTTCTGCTCAAGGCGCGCAGTTTCACGCTCCATCAGCAAAATGTCCTTGTTTTTGTCCTGCGTCTGTTTTTCCAGCGCCGTCTTGCGGGCTTCTTCCTCATTGCGCGCCTGTGCCGCATCCTGAAAACTTTGGCGGTGTGCTGCAATTTGCCGATCCAGTTCAAGCACGGCCTCGGTGCAGTCTGCAATTTGCGCTGCAAGGCCGGCGTTTTCCTGATCGAACTGCGCAATCAGTTCCTGCTTCTGAACCAGATCGCCGGACATCGCCTGCTCAAGCGCACGCAGCTGCTGTACGCTCTCCCGGGCTGTCTGCCGCTCGGCTTCGAGCGCAGCCGTCTGCATATGAATCTGGTTGATTGATTCCGTAATCTTTTCGTTGCGCTGCATAAACTCAGCCTGTCCGGCAGAGAGTTCTTCCGCCTGCTGCTCCAGCAGGTCGGCCCGCTGCTGCAGCTGAGCAACAGCCTGCTCCGTAGATGCATACTCTTTTCCCATCGCTTCGGCACGAAGCTGCAGCGATTCGAGTTCTTCTTCGCCGGCGTCAATTGCGCTGATGGCCGCATCGAGCAGCAGCGCGCACTGTCCTTCCTGGCCTTCCAGCCGCAGCACTTCATCTTCCGCGATGCGCTTGCGTCCTTCTGCTTCGGTAATTTCAAATTCGACCTGTGCGGCCTGCCGCTTGGCTTCCTGCAGTTCCTGCGCTGCAGCGTTTGAGAGCGTCTGCAGTTCCTTCGCCCGTTCATCCAGCCGGCGCAGCTCGTTCGCACGGGACAGAATGCCCGACGAGCGCTGTGTCGAGCCACCGGTCATCGAACCGCCGGGGTTGACAACCTGACCGTCCAGCGTGACGATCCGGAAACGGTAAGCATACTGCTTCGCTATAGCGACGGCGCAGTCAAGATCGTCAGCAACGACGATCCGCCCGAGCAGGTTTTCAAAAATGTTGCGGTACTGTCCATCAAAGCGCACAAGGTCGGATGCAATGCCGACAAAGCCTGTCTTGTCACCGAGGCCTTTTTCATCGAGCAGACGGCTGCGCGTGGTGCTGATCGGCACGAATGTTGCACGGCCGGCATCGCGGCGCTTGAGCAGGTTGATTCCCGCTTTGCCGTCTGCTTCGGACGAGACAACAATGTTCTGCATCGCATTGCCGAGCGCCGTTTCGATGGCAATTGCATAACGGTCGTCGGTCTGCATCAGGCGAGAGACCGGCCCATGCACACCGCGCAGGCTGCCGCGCTCGGCTTCCTGCATAATGACACGAACTGACTTGGAATAGCCTTCGTATTCACGCTCCATTTCACGGAACATACGGATGCGTGAAGCAACGGTATCGGCCTCGATGCCGAGGTCTGTCACCTTCTTCTGCAGCTCATCGCGCTTGGAGGCGCGTGAAGCCATGCGCAGGCGGTAACCGTCGATCATATTCTGTGCACCCTGCGCCTCTTCCCGCGCAGCGTTGAGTGTTTTTCTGCAGCTGTCGAGCTGGGCTCTGGCCGAAGCGCGTTTTTCCTGCGCTTCATCCACCGTGTGTTTGAGACTCTCTTCTCGTTCATGCAGCGCCTGCAGCGATGCAGAAACAGAACCCAGCTTCGCACGGTGATCTGCGATCTGCGCCAATGCATCCGCCTGCTCCGATCGCAGTGCCAGAATCTTCTGGCTGAGTCCATCCGAGGAGTCTGTCACGCGGCGCGCTTCTTCCAGCGCGGTCTGCAGGTCTGCATGGATCTGTTCGAGTTCCGCGCCGATCTCCTGCGCACGCGCTTCATGGCGCGCGATCTGCTCAATCAGGCTGCCGCTGCGGTCTTCCTGCTCGGTCAGTTCCTGACGGATCCGGTCAATATTGGCATTGTTGCTGTCAATCTGCGTCTGGTGCACGGCGATCTCACCGGCGATCCGCTGAGATTCATTCTCCAGCGCACCAATCTCATCGCGCAGCGACTCCTGCGCGCTGTCTCGCTCACGCAGACTCTGCGCGGCACGCTCAATCTGCTGATAAAGCGCCTCGAGATTGTCATGCTCCTGCGCGAGGATGAACGATGCCGAGTTAAAGTCCTCTTCCGTCTTCTTAGCGGTCACTGCAAGCTTTTCCAGCGTATCGAGCCAAACAGAAACTTCCAGACCACGCAGCTCATCGCGGTAGAGCAGATATTTCTTTGCTTTTTCCGCCTGTACGCGCAGCGGCTCAACCTGCAGCTCCAGCTCTGCGATCTTGTCACCGATTCGGACCAGATTCTCATCTGTCGACTTGAGCTTACGTTCAGTTTCCTCTTTGCGGTGGCGGAATTTGGAAATACCGGCCGCCTCCTCAAAGATCTCACGGCGATCCTGGCTCTTAACAGAGAGGATCTCGTCAATTCGGCCCTGCCCGATGTTGGAATAGCCCTCCCGGCCAAGGCCGGTGTCCATAAACAGTTCATTGATATCTTTCAATCGTGCCGACTGGCGGTTGATATAGTATTCACTGTCGCCGGAGCGGAAAAACCGGCGCGTCACCATGATTTCAGGTGCATCAATGTTGAATGCGCGGTCTGCATTGTCAAGGATCAGGGAGACCTCCGCAAAGCCGAGCTGGCCGCGCTTGAGCGTACCGCCGAAAATAACGTCTTCCATTTTCGCACCGCGCAGCGCTTTTGTGCTCATTTCACCCATAACCCAGCGGATTGCGTCGGAGATATTCGATTTACCGCTTCCGTTCGGGCCAACAATCGCCGTAATATCACCGTCAAACGACAGCCGCGTCTTGTCCGGGAATGATTTGAATCCCTGGATTTCCAGTGCTTTCAGGTACATAAGCTTACCTTCTCACCTCACGTAACTTCTTATATCTTCTTATATCTCTTTATATCTTCGTTTTTCTCACAAATGCTCGTTATTTTGATTTTTGACTAACTTCTCTGGATGAAAAAAGGCTCTGACATAGTAGTTTATTTTACCATGTCAATTATCGTTTTTCAAGTTTAAACGACTTTGATCCGGAGCTCCTTTTCTAACAAGCTTAAAAATAAGCCGAAGAAGGAAGTTACTGCGGTATTTATAGCATATCAGATAACAACTAATAATTCATTGTTGTATCCGTTGTGCCTGAAGACAAACTTGTTGATTCCCGCTTTTGTAGCGCCATTGTCAATCATAGCAAGACCACTGAATCACTTCGTTCTTCTCAGCGAGGCGGAATTCGATATCTTCCAGATCGGCATTAGCGAGAGAAAAAAGCTCATTATTTTTTCTCCTTTGGTTTAATAAAAAGAGGGCAACCGAAAAACCTTCAGTTGCCCTCGAATAAAATATTCTTAATCGTTCTCGTACTTGACGTAAACTTCATGTGTTTTCGGATAGTACAATCGGATGTAGATATTCCCTCCGATTGCTTCCATCTCAAAATCTGCAGCTGATTTCAAAATATCGCCAAAGACATTGCCAGTGCCATCCAACATGTCAGTTACGATTTCAATTGTCGCAACGTCTGGCAAAGGATCATTGAACTTAAGATTGATCTTGTATTCAGCGCTACTGTCTTCCAGGATTTCTTTACACGCAGTATACGCACAGGTCACGAGCTTACCCTGAATCGGGTTCAAAATACACACAATATCAACAACATCGCCGCGCCGCGCAATATCGTCTTGCCAACGAGAAACCAGTGCATCCAGAAAATCCGAATCCGCATCCGGAATCATCTCGTCCAAGAAATCTCTCATACCTTTAGGGTCATTGTCAAAACATGAACTTAAACTCATTGTTTCACCTCCAGGGCGTACAGCTTGTCGAATACAATTTTGATCAGAGTCGTCTCCTCGTCTTCGACGCCAATCGTAACAGACGAACTATCTTTGATTACGTCAATAAACTCCGACGTGATAAGCTCGCACTCGGTTGACTTGATTTTGTACGTGATCTGACCACAGCCTACAATCGGCTTGTTCGGATCAAACTTTTCGTTAAACTCATCCGAGCACTCCTTGAGCATCTCGGTCATCTTACACATTACATTGTCAATTTTGCCGAGAACCTCACTGTTGATCTTCCACTCTCGGACGCCGGGGTCTTTTTCAAATTGAATCATAGCAATCACCTTTCTTACGGATTATTCAAATGGTAGATTTCGTAGTTGTACGCGTTCCGAAATACGAGCGTCATCATAAAAGACTCATCGTTAATACTGTCAAAATAGATTTCGCTCGCGTCTTTTACAGATTCAAAAAACTGCGCCGTTTCGACTTCCAAATACTCAAAAAGGCAGGAAATTTGAGCAGCTCCGCTATAGGGTTTGTCCCACTCAACTTTAAGATGGGGGATGGCCCCACTCTTTTTCGCCAGATCTTCGACCTTAATCACTGTACCTGCCATTTTGTCTGCGACTGCTTCATTCACGGAACACTGCGCTCCAACAATACCCAGGCTGTTGACATACTCTTTAAACTTGTCAACAAGAACATCCATTCTAGCGTAACCTGTTTGATCATACAATTCGGGGTAATTCTCCTGTAAGAAATCAGCTTCTTCCGGAGAAACATCTTCCGGG
The DNA here is from genome assembly GCA_964620855.1 of uncultured Oscillospiraceae bacterium. GTDB lineage: Bacteria > Bacillota > Clostridia > Oscillospirales > Oscillospiraceae > CAKTOF01. The sequence goes on along the minus strand of CAZUKJ010000066.1, from coordinate 1,865 downwards.
TCAAACTCGTCCGGATTTTCAAACTTTTCAAAATCGATCATAACTCATACCTCCTTTGCACATCAGTCTCCTGCGTTTTGACTTTTGATTGGGCGCATTCATACATACGCACCTATCAGCATTGCCAGCCAGATAATACAGCCAATAACCAGCACAACCCAACCCACTGTCCGTTGCCAACTCCCCTCCGGGTTGTCAATTATTAGTGCCAGACCATAAATTGGAATTGCAGCAAAAAGCAGCACAATACTTACAAAATCAAACGATCCTTCATTTTTCCCTCTGCGCATCTGCTTTTCCTCCTTATATTCCATTAAGTTTTCCGCCACCATTGGCGCGCCAGTTTTTATCGCAATACGGTGTGTTGTCGACACCATCATTCTGAAGTTTTTCAACCATCCGGTCCAGCCGCGAACGCCAGAATCTCTGAAAAGAGCTTTTTTCGCCAAACCATTTCACAAGCGTCGGGCTGATTGCATAATACGTACGGATCAATGCACGCCCTAACACCGACGCCCCCAGCGTGTTATCCCGGTACCGCCGCAATGTCCAAACCTCCGGACAGTCATAAGACCCATAGACACAAGTCGCTACATAGCAGCCTTCGTCCGACTTCTGTGGCTGCTGCTCATTTTGCGCTCGATAGCGCCGCTTCTCCGCAGAATCCATGTAGTCTTCCGGGTTAATTCCCATTGCCTTCAAGTTTTTGTTTCGCTTAGCTTCGTTATACTCGTTGACATCATCCGGATCTCCGCCGGCTTCCCAAACATCACGTCTTGCATTTTCATAATCAAATCCCATTGTTTTACCTCCTTAAAATTTCATTGTTGTGCAGTTCTCTTTTTCTGCAGCATTTTTCGCACCACCAAATGGTGTTAGCACTGCGACATGTGCCCTGTAATTCCTTTCAAAATATTTCAATCTTCCTTCCCCTTTCTGTTGCGACGCGACCGTTGCTTAGGCTGGATCTCTTGTTTGGAAGCATCAGCCATAGCTTGGTACACACGCGGAGACTCGTCGAAAAAAACTCGCTCGTTGCTTGCATCCGAACCATACACGGTGTAGACAAGCTGGCGCGCCCCACTTTCCCAGCGGGCCTCTTCCAGTTTCTCATAAAACTTCGCCAATGCCATCTCTGTTACTCCTTTCCCTCAGTTGTTTTTTCATCTGCGGCGTTGCTTCCTTCCCAATTTTCATTTTTGTTCTCTTTGTACATAGACTTTGTCTCACCTCTCTTTGCTTGTGTTTTTTTGCCAAACCACTTTGGGAGCCGGAATGAAGTTACACAGCGGCCGCTCGGGTTCACGATATAGCAGAAATCGTTGTACGCGACTGCCTCACAACCTCCAAACGCGACATGTTTTAAGTATTGCTGTTCAAGCTGTTTGAATGACTCAGCATGTTTCCCGCGAGTCAGCGCCAGCATGATATTCCGTTCCGCTTCTCGCGGGTTTTTAATGTTGCGCCGTTCACACACCCGCATAATTCCGTGGTAAGTAGAGACTTCTGAGTAAGTTTGCATTTTGTTTACTCCTTTCAGATTTTCAAATGTAAATGGATCTATGTTTGCAAACAGACGAATGAAGTGCACAATTCTTCCGAATCGTGCATATTTACTGCGTTTCTTCCGAAACGGTGCAGTAAAAAAAGCCCGCCTGCAAAACAGACGAGCTTTTTTCGCAACACCGAAGCGGCCTTGCAACGTATAGCAATTTAACGGTCAAAGTTAGCATACTAACGTGCCTCAAGCCCCGCCGCCTACTGTAATCGACATTCACCAGACGCGCTTTTTTACCGCACAGCTGACGGCTTCACTGTATAACAATTTAACCGGGAAAGTTAGCGCGCGAACGGGTTTCAAGTGA
>CAZUKJ010000065.1:0-8091 GCA_964620855.1 uncultured Oscillospiraceae bacterium | reverse complement strand
AGTGCGGGGGATCCGGCTCGAAGGTGCGCTCGAGCAGCGCATGGCGGTAGCAGTGCCCTTCTTTGATATAATCATAGATCGTGTCGGTCTGATCGCCGTTGGTAACGATGGTCATCTTGTTGAGAACGCGGACCGGGTGATAGATGATCAGGCTCGGATCGGCCAGCTTGGACGGATCGTACGCCTCGGTGCGGATGCCGTCTTCCGTCGGGATAAAGACGCGGTTGCGGCTGTTCTCGCTGCGGCCCATGATGAAATAGGCGATGACGCCGTATTTGCCGTCCGGACTCTTGCCGAGCATGATGCCGCGGCCGGGGTAAGCGTTGGAGGACAACAGTTCATTCAGGTTGTTCATTGAAAGATCTCCTTTGCTTTCAAAATTTCACAGATTTGGCGGACACGGGAATCCCATGAGCAGCGGCGGCCCTCTTCCATGCGCGATGCGCTCAGGCCGTCGTCATTCAAACTCGCTTCGAGCGAGGTGACAAGCTCTTCCTTGCTGCGGGCGACGCGGATGAGACCTTCATACTGCAGCACCTGCTCCGGCTGCGGCGTCGAAACGATTGGACGGCCGGTGGCGAGGTATTCGTAGAACTTCAGTGGGCTGACGTCGGCGCTGAGCGTACCGGCATCAAACAGGTTCAGACAGGCGGCCGAGTGTTTCAGATAGGCCGGGAGCTGTTCGTTGGGTTTCAGACCGAGAAAATGCACATTGGAAAGCGCCTTGAGTGCGGACAGGTCAACGCCCGGTTTTTCGCCGCCGATGAAGACAAAGTTCCAGTCGGGGCGCTGCGCTGCCGCATGGACGACCCAGTCATACTCAATGCACGACTGCAGCGCACCGACGAAGCAAAAGACCGGCTGCGTAATGGCGGCAAGATCTTCCGGGCAGGCGAGCGCGTCTGCGGCAGTGGAAAATCGCTCATAGTTTGCGCCGTTGGGGATCATCTCGGCTGTTTCATTGACGGCTTTCAGGCGGGAAGCCAGCCGCGTGGCGGTGGCAAAGACCTGAGTTGCCTGCGCAGCGAGATCGAACTCCATCGCATCGACGATGGTCGGGTTCATCAGACCGCCGTAGGCCGAGTGCAGGTCGACACAGTCGTAGACGAGCGCGCGGTGCGGGATGTGTCCGACACAGTCGCAGGAAGTCGGCGAATAGCACCAGAGGACCGGTGAGTCAAAGCCGTGCTCGGCAGCTTTTTTGCGGACGAACCGGGCAATGCGGCGCTGGTTAAGCTTGTTGATCCAGCGGTATTTGTTGAAAAACGGAAGCACCGGCGGCAGCGAATACACTGTAATGGTTTCACCGATTTTTTCGCCCGGTTTTTTGTGTGCCGAGAGTTTTTCCTTTGCAGATTTGTCGCGCAGTGGCGCCAGATAGGTGACCGGCGGATCAAAATACAGAATCTCGGAATCCGGCAGACGGCTCATGACCTGCTGCTTTCTGGTCGGGATCGGATACCACGGTGAGGTGGAAAGACAGATGATTTGATTCATTCGGTTGCCTCCAGAAGATGACGCGCGGCGTCGCAGTTTTCCTGCGCGAGTGCGCGCAGACGCGTTGCGGCTTCTGCGGCGCTGGCACCGGAGGCCAGTGCGTCGTCGATCATGCCGCAAAGTGTTTGTGTGGTAAGGTTGTCCAGCGCCTGATAGCGGCTCTGTCCAAGATAGTCCATAAAGCCGCTGACCTTCGGGTCGTAGACGACGCCGATCAGCGGAACACCCTGCCCGGCGGCAAAGATCAGCGCGTGCAGACGCATGGCGATCACAGCCTGCATCCGGCCCATCAGGCCGACGATGAGCGCGCCGTCATCCGGGGTGGCCAGAACATGATACGGGCAGCGCAGACGCTGCGTAACCTGCTGCGCGGCCGGAATGTCGCGCCTGGGCTCAAGGGCGCAGAAAATCGGCGTCAGGCCATAGGTTTCGTACGCGTATTCGGCACAGGCGGCAAAGGTGTCGATCTGGTCGCTGAAACCGGCCCACGGGCGCAGTGCAAACATAATATAGTTTCCATCTGCCGGGATGCCGTTGGTGACGAGCAGGCTGTCGACTTTTTCGTCGGATGCCGGGTCGAGCAGCAGTGCCGGGTCAGCGGTGACGCGCACCTCCGGCCGACTGACGCCCATCTGCTGCAGCACTTCCGGCGACTGCGCGTCGCGCAGTGTGATCAGGTCGGCATGCTCGTCGATGATCCGGCCTGCGTACTGCAGATTTTTATCACTCACCGGGCCAATGCCGCAGCCGTACATCAGTGTCTTGCATCCGCTGCGGTGGGCGCTTTTCAGGCTGGATAGATAATAAGCAAGGGAACGGGAACTGGTAACATCCTGAATCAGGCTGCCGCCGCCGGAAATGTAGAGCTTCGTACGGCGCATGCGGGAAAGATATGCCGGGACATTGAAGGTATAGATCGCACCGATCCGGTAGCGGAGCTCGGTGGCTTTCGGCTTGCGGGAAAGAACGTACAGCGGCATGTCCTTGTCAATCGAGTGCAGCTGCGCGCAGATGGCCTCGAGGATCGCATCGTCACCGGCATTGCCCTTGCCGTAAGCGCCGCAGATCAGAACGCCGTCGCGCTTGCCGCGGCGGGATTGGCGGCGCAGGATTGTCTCATAGATGCTGCGCTGGCTGGCGACAGTCGCATCGAGTGAAAAGCGCGCCGAGGCGCTGCGGAAGAGCCGCTCGGCCATCGACTGCCGTGCGTTGGCATCGGTTGCATAGCGGAGCATGTGCTTTGCAAGCGCGGCTTCGTCGCCGGGGTGGAAGAGCAGGCCGGTCGCACCGTTTTCAATGAGAACCGGCACGCCGCCGACTTCTGAGGCGATCGTTGCACAATGCAGGCGGATGCCCTCGGTCAGGGAATAGGGGAACGTCTCGGAGAGACTTGTGAGCATGTTGACGTCGATCGCGTTGTAGAAACTGTCGGTATCCTGCACCCAGCCGGGGAAGACGACTGTGCCTGCAGGGCACAGCTCTGCGGCCAGTGCACGCAGGGATTCGGCAAGTTCGCCGTCACCGGCAACGATCAGTCGGCTGGAGGGGACGCTGCGGACCGTCTGCGCAAAGGCGCGGATCAGCGTGGCAATGTCTTTGACCGGGTTTAACCGTGCTGCAATGCCGAAAACGACGGAGTCTTCTTCAACGGAAAGCCCGATCGAGTCGAAGTATTCGCTGCGGCTCATGGAAACGTGTACATCGTCAAAATCGACGCCGTTGTAGATCGGGAACATGGTCTGCGGGTCAAATCCGCGGGAGATCAGAAGATCGCACATCGCGTCAGAAACGCCGATGTGGTACGGAATCAGCCGCAGTGCGACTGTGTTGATCGTGCCGTATGTCAACCGGCCGATTGGGCGGCCGAGGTAGTCAAGCCGATAGTCCGAATGGACGGTCGTCACGACCGGCAGATCGAGTTTTGAGCGCAGTATCGCACCGATCATGTTAGCGCGGGCGCCGTGACAGTGGACGATCTCAAAGCCGCCTTCACGGATGCGGGCGGTGAGGGTGCGGCAGACTTTGATAGGGTTGCTGCCGGAGACGATCTCGGTTGGGATGCCGAGCGCGCGCGCTTCGTCGGCAAAATCGCCGTCGGTGAAGCAGACGAGCAGGACACGATCTGTGCTGCCGAGCCGGTCGAGCAGCGAGAGCACATGTGTCTTCGCGCCGCCGACGTCGCCGCCGGAAATCAGATGGATAATGTTCATAAGGTATTCACCACACAAATTATACTTGTGCTTATTGCTAAAATCGTATACAATAACCTGTAATCCAAAGGATTCTTATATTCTACTATAAATGTTCCCAAGAATCAAACCAAAAACAGAAGAAGGAGCTGAAAAGGCTTGAAAGTAATCGATGAAAAGGGAAAGCTGTTCGGCAAGATCAATCTGATTGACCTGCTGGTCATTCTGGTGGTCATTGCCGTTGCGGCCGGTCTGTTCTGGAAGCTGGCTGGTGACGAGGTCACTGAGGCGGTTTCGTCGTCGACAAAGACAACGCTCACTTATGAGGTGCTCTGCACCGAGCAGGAGCCGGAGGTTGCGGCTTATGCCGAGCAGAATGCTGTCGGCCAGCAGCTGATGAGCAACGGCGAACTGATCGACGGCTATATTACCGGCTGCGTGGTCGAGCCGTATGTGACGATTGGTGTCAATGCAGACGGAGAGCCGGTGGAGCTTGTCGATCCGGCACACAACAACATCCGCTTTACCATTGAGGCCACCATTGCGGCAAACGATATGACCAACGCCGTCGGTTCGCAGGAAGTGCGTGTCGGCAAAAACCACATCGTAAAGACGACTGCGCTCGAGATTACCGGCTCGGTAACGATCACGGAGATCTCCAATGGCTGATGCGCTCAAAAACAGCCTGCTCTGGCGGCTGTTGATGCTGCTTTCGGCTGCGTGGAACGGGTGTGCTTTGCATCGTGCGTTTGCTGCGCTGGGCCGCATCTGGCGGCAGAGCAAGACATGCCGGCTGCTCGTGCGGAAGCTGAGCGTGCCGATGGATGCGACAGCACACTCTGTGATTGGCCGCTGGTCCGATCGGATCAACGGTGCGCTTGCAAGGTGCCGTAAGCTGCCGCAGCTGTGGAGCGGAAGTCTGCTCTATCGGCTTTACGCGGTAATCATGCGGTGGGGAAGGGGCAGTGCGCTGTTTGGCTGGCTGTTCTGTGGCGGTATGACGTCGCTGATCCTGCTTGCTCTGGCGCTGTATGAGCCGATTGACTATATGCTGCGTGATGTGCTGGGTATTTCGGTGCTTGCGTCCGTCTGGGACGAGGCGCTGCTGGTGTTTGCTGCTTGCTGGATTGTGCGAACCAGAATGACGCAGGATAAGCCGCTGGCAAACCGAGCCAATGCACTCGACACCCCGCTGATACTGTTCCTTGGCGTCGGCATGATGCTGATGTTTGCCGTCAGCCCGTTCTTCTCGATTGCGGTTGCGGGCTATCGCGCGACGGTGCAGTATATGCTCTGGTTTTTCGTGATCACGCGGCTGCTGCGCGACGACCGCGATTTCAAGCAGCTCTATCTGGTGATGGTGCTGGTTGCGTTTGTGATTGCGCTGCACGGCATCTATCAGTATATCATCGCCGTGCCGATCCCCTCGAACTGGGTCGATCAGGCAGAACAGTCGGTTCGCACGCGTGTGTTCTCGATTTTCGGCAGCCCGAACATCATGGGCGACTTCATGGTGTTGTTTGCGCCGATGGCGGCAGGTATGGCCTATTACTGCAAGGATTGGAAGGCAAAGGCCTTCTTCTGGATCGTTACGTTCTGTATGTGCTTTGCGTGCCTGTTCACGATGTCGCGCGGCGCGTGGGTTGCTATGGCGGTCGCAGTTCTGGTCTTTGCGCTGCTGCATGACCGCAAACTATTCGTGCTGATCCTTGCGGCCGGCGTTGTGGCGCTGTTTATCCCGTTCGTCTCGTCGCGCATCGGGTATCTGTTTACTGATGAGTTTGCCGAATCAACTGCCAACGGCGGTCGTGCCAGCCGCTGGGCACTTGGCCTGACTTACCTGAGCGCCAACCCGGTGTTTGGCTTGGGCCTGGGCATGTTTGGCGGCGCAGTAGCCATGCAGAACAAGGTCTATTCGTGGATGTCCTATTTCTACATGGACAACTATTATCTGAAGATTCTTGTCGAGATGGGCTATGTTGGCCTGACGCTGTTCATTCTGCTGCTCGTCTGCCTGCTTCTGGTCGGCTTCCGCGCGATCTGGCGCACGAAACAGCCAACCGGCGGCGGTATGTCGCCGCTGTGTATCGGAATGTTCTCTGGCCTGTGCGGCGTGTTGACGCACTGCTATTTTGAGAATATTTTCGAAGAGCCGTATATGATGGCATACTTCTGGATGATTGCAGCGATGATCGTTTATCTCGGTTTCTTCCGAAAGAATTCAGAACCGGTGAAATAAGACAAGTTCGGCCCCGGAAACCCGGGGCCGAAAATTTTTCAAACTTTTTTTCAAAAAGTACTTGCATTTTTCATCGTTCTTTGATATTATACTTCTCGCACCGCACAAAAGCCGCGTGAATTGAATATGGGGGTATAGCTCAGCTGGGAGAGCGCTTGAATGGCATTCAAGAGGTCAGCGGTTCGATCCCGCTTATCTCCACCATCGAAGCCTTGAAAACCATTGGTTTTCAAGGCTTTTTGCTGTTCTGCGGTACTTTTATTTTGCTCGGTACTTTTCTGACCAGAGTTTTGACCAGAATTACGAAATGTCCAAAAAATCCAATCTGTTTCAAGAGGTCGGCGGTTCGTTTTTGTTATGGCCCTTGAATGTTGAGTAATCTTCCGTCTCCGGTGTTCCAATATTCCTCAAATTGAGATTTGGACCATTGGATGAACACATCATACAGATAGGCGACATCATACCGGTGCTCATACAGGAACTGGCATTGATTATTTCTGACCGCAGCATAATCAGCATCGGAATGGGCAAGAACATACAAATTGAACCGATCAACATAAGGGGTAAGTTCAGGCGCAAAAGTATCATGAAGTATGAGCTTCTTTGCTTCTTCGAGCCTGTCTACGATCCGTCCCCACATCTCCATAGAAAGGTGATTTTCTTCCAGATAATAATGTGTGTAGAAATCTGGGTAAATATCGTTTACAAACGGAAGAATGAATGAGGCGCTTTCCTCCTCGATTTTAAGAACCGAAATATTTGCACTGTCCTGATAGAACTCGTCCGGTACAACGTGGAAGAGAATTTCCGAACCGTAGTATCCGATTCCGCTGTAGCGGATATCGAAGATTTGTTTTCTCTGCCATTTTGTGATATTGACGCTGGCCACAAAACGATCTGCCGGATTCGGATACGCCCGCTGCATTTCGTTGAAGTTCATGCGCTTGAAAACATCGCTGACTTCGGTTTCTGAACAACCTTTTAACCATCTGAAAGCTTCGTCCGTACTCATTCGCTTAAGAAGGCCGGTGCAGCGGCTCTGATAGCCGATCTGGTTTGCGTGCTTCTTGTAACCCTCCAGTGTATAGGTGATTTGATACCATTTTCCGATAATTTTATAGCAGTGATCTTCGCAACGCAGTTCCTCATCATCGGCAAGCTGATTTGATAGGCACCGATAGAATTCTTTTACACGATTTTCAAAAGAAATCTTTGGGTCTTTTTTTAGCGTCACAACATAGTCGCTTTTTTTGTCGCGTTCATCTGAATAAGAAGAGACTTTTTGGATTTTCCAAACGGGTTTCATCGTATTCAGAATAGCATTATGCAATACTTGTTGACGAAGCCGCATCGTGATATATGTCCGGTCAATCAAATCACGATAAAAAGTCTTTCTGGTTTCCGCATCATGAAGCGCAAGGTCATAGTCTGCAGCGATGGCGTGAAGTTTTGGCAGGACTTCTGCAGCCTTTTCATACGATGTCGCCACATAGATGAAAGGAACTTGCTTGTACTTCTTGGGTGGAAAACGAGTACTTGCTCTGCATTTACATTGCTCTCTGTCCGACTCAGTCAACTGTGTTTCGATGTTTTGAATAACACCTGCGGTATCAAAGCTTTCAAGAAAATCGGCAGCGCCATTACTTTTCCATTGCCATTCAGAGTTCGTGCTGAGCGCGTCATTTACAATTCCAATTGCCGGGGCGGAAGCAACTGCTGCTGTAGTTTTGTAAAGAAAAAGCCTGTATAGCATTGTGTCACCTCCTCGTTCTGGATTCATTCTACGAAAAGTTCTGTCCCTTAAACCGGACTATCATCCCACTCTGGGGAACTGTACGATCTTGCAGGCCACATCTGTGGGCTTGTCCGGGCCTGTGGTTTTGGAAGTAAAAGCCTTGCTGAACCTTGCGATAGCGTCCTGGCGGATGCTCTCCTGCACGAGGAGATAATGCTGCGTCATATCCACATCGGCGTGGCCTACGATGCTCTGAATGGTGGCGAGGGCAACGCCCAGGGCCTGCATCTGAGACACATAAGTATGGCGGCAGCTGTGGGGTGTCAGAACCAGCACACCGGGTATCTCATCCAGAGCCTTTTTGAAATGATCCCGGAAGGTAGCCGGGTTACAGGGTGCATCCTTCTTTTTCATTTCCCAAATAAACTTGG
>CAZUKJ010000064.1:0-8269 GCA_964620855.1 uncultured Oscillospiraceae bacterium | reverse complement strand
TCGTCACGACGGCATAGGCCGCCGCGATCACACCGCACAGCGCAATGGTTTTCGTATTCATTTTTTTCATTACTTGCTTCCTCCCAACAAAAAAATGCCGCCCTTTCTACGGACGACAGCACAAAAAATGGACGCAAAGCGTCCATCCCAAAGCCCGTAGTTTTGTTTATCGACAGGATGGTTTCGAACTGTCGGTTGTTCAGTTGCGAAATAAATTATAGCGCACGACACCGTCCGTGTCAAGTTTTTGCATTTTACGCTGCTGCGTGATACAATATTCTCACATTCCGTTCGGGAGGCGTTTTTATGGCGCGATCTGCCAACCAAAAACTCAAGCTGCTGTATCTGGCCCAATATCTGCTCGAAGAATCTGACGAACAGCATCCGATCAGCGTCCAGCAGATGATTGCATACCTCGGCGCGCAGGGAGTCAGCGCCGAGCGCAAGAGCATCTACGACGACATGGCCTCGCTGTCCGATTTCGGCCTCGATGTGATTCATACGACGGGCCGCTCTGCGGGATACTATATCGGCAGCCGCACCTTCGAGCTGCCGGAGCTCAAGCTGCTCGTCGACGCGGTGCAGTCGTCGCGGTTTCTGACCCACCGAAAGTCGCTCGAGCTTATCGGCAAAATCGAGTCACTCGCCAGCCGCCACGATGCACTCTCGCTGCAGCGGCAGGTCTACGTCACCAATCGGATCAAAAACATGAACGAGTCGATCTACTACAATGTCGACGAAATCCACGCCGCCATCGCAGAAGATCGGCAAATCTGCTTCCGTTACTTTGAATACGCCGTGCCCAAGCAGCGCGTGTTCCGCCGCGGCGGCGCGCAGTATCACATCAGCCCGTTTGCGCTGACCTGGGACGATGAAAACTACTACATGATCGGCTACGACTCCGAGGCGCAGAAACTCAAGCACTACCGCGTCGACAAGATGACTGGAATCGAGCTGTCCGACCGCGCACGCGACGGCCACGCCGTGTTTGGCGCCATCGATATGGGCTCGTATGCCGGGACACTGTTCGGCATGTTCTCCGGCGACGTACAGACCGTGCGTCTGCGCTTTGAAAACCGGCTTGTCGGCGTCGTGCTCGACCGCTTCGGTACCGACACGATCATCACCCCCGACGGCGAGGCACACTTCACCGTGCAGGTCCGCGTAGCCGTCAGCGAGCAATTCTTCGGCTATCTGGCCGGCTTCGGCAGCGCCGTTGAGATCCTCTCGCCCGAGCCGGTTAAGCAGGCAATGCGCCGCCATATCACCGCGATCGCTTCGATTTACGAAAAAGATAGCGTTTCCGAATAAAAAGTGCTATAATACTATATCAACGACTTTTATGGAGGGCAGGCTATGCGGTTTGACGGTTTTTACGGCAACGAGCGGCTCAAATCCCGCCTGGCTGCCACAGACGGCAGCCGACTGCCGCAGTTTATCGTGATCGCAGGCCCGTCCGGTTCCGGAAAAAAGACGTTGGCCACACGCCTTGCCGCTGCGATGCAGTGCAGCGCAGGAAGCAAGCCGTGCGGCGTGTGCCCCGCCTGCCGCAAGGTGTTCGCCGGGATCCATCCCGACGTCATCACCGTGACCGACAGCAAGCATAAATACTATCCCGTTGATCTGATCCGCGAGACGTGCGCCGAGGTCTACCTGCGCCCAAACGAGGGCAACCGAAAGATTTATATTTTCCCGCAGGCCTTTGATCCGGTGCGCCACGAAGCGCAAAACGCGCTTTTGAAAATCACGGAGGAGCCGCCGCAGTACGGCACGTTCCTCATCCTGACAGAAAACGCAGACCGGATGCTCGCCACGGTGCGCTCCCGTGCAACTGTGCTGACACTCTCCCCGCTCGATCGCCCGACGCTGGAAGCACAGCTTCGCAAAGCTGCGCCGGATCAGTCGGCCGAGGCAATCGACGCCGCAGTGTCCGCCTCCGGCGGCTGGCTCGGTCAGGCGCTCTCGCTGCTCGAATCCGGCACAGGACTCGACGAAAAAACCACGCAGTTTGCCAAAGCGTTCGCCGCGCGTGACGCGCTTGCACTGCTGCAGGTAACCACCTCAATGGAAAAATACCGCCGCGACCAGCTGCAGCCCATTCTGCAGCAGTGGCTTGAGCTGCTCTCACAGGCGCTGGCCGCGCGTGCCGGGAGCGCCGCAGCCAGCGACGATGCGCGTGCCATCGCGCGCTCGCGGACCGGACAGGACATTCTGCACGCGATCGAAACACTGCAAAACAGTTTAAACTACACTTCCTTAAACGTAGGTACCGCACACATCTGCGGCGCGCTGAGCGTGCAGCTGCGGTAAAGATTGGAGTTACACATGAACGAAAACAATATGACCCCCGTCCCGGAGGAAGAGGTTTCCCCCGTCAGCGCTGAGGACGGTCTGAGCGAAGTCGTAGAAACGCCAAGACCGGAAAACAGCTGGGATATTCCGCGCACGACCGTCGTTGACATCCGCTTCAAAGACGGCGGCAAGGTTTACTATTTTGATCCCGGCGAGCTGGAGATCAAAACCGGCGATCATGTCATCGTCGAAACTGCCCGCGGCATCGAGTTCGGTATCGTTGCAATGGGCCGCCATCAGGTGCCCAGCCGCGACATCACCGGCCAGCTGCGCCCGGTCGTCCGCATGGCCACCGCCGAAGACGAAAAGACCCGCGCCCGCAACAAGGAGAAAGAGCGCGATGCCTATCAGGTCTGCCTGCACGAGATCGACCGCATGGGGCTCGATATGCAGCTGGCTTCGGCAGAGGTCGCCTTTGACGGCAGTAAAATTCTGTTCTTCTTCACGGCAGACGGCCGTGTGGACTTCCGTGAGCTGGTCAAATCGCTCGCATCGGCGTTCCACACGCGCATTGAACTGCGCCAGATCGGCGTGCGCGACAAGGCTAAGATGATCGGCGGTCTCGGTATGTGTGGCCGTCCGTTCTGCTGCTCGGAATTCCTCAACGAGTTCCAACCGGTCTCGATCAAGATGGCCAAGACGCAGAACCTCAGCCTGAACCCCACCAAGATCTCCGGCACCTGCGGCAGACTGATGTGCTGCCTGAAATATGAACAGGAGGCCTATGAGGATCTGATCAAAACGACCCCGAAACAGGAGTCGTTCGTCGACACACCGGAAGGTCGCGGCACGGTCACCGATGTCAGCCTGCTCAAGCAGACGGTCAAGGTGCGCATGGAAAAGCAGCCGGATTCGATACAGACCTTCAAGACCTGCGACGTGTGCGTCTGGCGCAACGGTAAGGCCAAGAAGACCGACCAGCCCATTCCCGACGACTGGGCGCCGATCTCCTCTGACCCGAACCGCCGCAGAAAGCCAGAAGACGAGATTCCGCGTCTGGAAGACTATCTGCCGGGCGGCAAAGCAGCCAAGCAGGAGGCCGAGCCGACACAGGAGTCGAAATCCAACCGTCGCCGCAACGGCCAGAAGCCTGACAGCCAGTCCAAACAGAATCCGCCGAAGCAGAATCCGCCGAAACAGGAGACGAAGGAAGGTCAGCCGCAGGAGAAGAAATCCAACCGTTCCCGCAGCCGCAAAAAGAAGTCCGGCAGCCAGCAGGGGCAAAGCGCGCAGCAGTCGCAGCAGAATCAGCAGCCGAAGCAGAATCAACCCAAGCAGAATCCGCCGAAGCAGCAGGAAACTGCACAGCAGCCCTCCGGGCAGACCGGCAGCGAGCAGAAAAAACGCTCGAACAACCGCAGGCGCCATCGCAAACCCTCCGGCGGCAGCAAGCCGCAGCAGGGCGGCGCTCCGACTGCGGGCAGCACAAACGGATAACTAAAAAGGGCTTGTAAAAAAATCTAAAACTAAAAATTCAGCCAAACAATTCCCCGCAAAAAGCAGAATAATTTTCTGCCTTTTGCGGGGAATTTGCAACTATTCATTGGGGATGATCTTGCGAAAAGGGCGCATTTTACAGACCCCTTGCAGGCAGCAGATTGACCGTGAATGGCACCCTTCACATTACCCCTGCCAGGAACACGTACTTCTATTACAGCGGGTTCTATTTTATAATCGACTTTTCGTGTCTCCGCCTGCTGCCAAAGCAGCTTACCGCAGTGATACGCTATGATCCCGTGCCTCGGCTGTTACGGTGAACACCGCGGTCTGAATATCATTCTCCCACAGGATATATTCGCCCTCCGGCAGCCCCCAGAACATGCAGGTCTGCAGCAAATCACTGCCGGGAGAAAACACGATTGCCCGGCAGTTGTCATCGGCCGGCGTGCCGGACAGCCGATAAATATACACACTATCAAGCTCCGATGCGACCGTCTTTTCCACGCGCAGCGTGCCGCGCACGCTTGTCGAAAGCGTCAGTGATTCACCATCGGTCCAGCAGGCGCCGTACGCCTCCACGACGGAGGCGTTTTCGCACAGTGTGAACTCCGCCGTATTCCCATCATAGATGATTGACCAGCTGCCCGGCTGCATTGACAGTGTCAGCTGCCCCGACGAAGGAACCGGCACGCTGCCCTGTGTTCCGCCCGGGCCGCAGAGCGTCAGCCGTGTGCCGACCTCCAACTCCTGCAGATTAATTCGCAGCAAAACCGGCTCTACCTGCTGTGCTGCCTCTTCCGGCTCTGCCGCAGCAGCGCTCTCTTGCACAAACGGCAATGTCTGCGCCTCTTCGGCTGCCGCTGCGGGATCGGCTGTCTGCGTCACCTGCCTGCCCATCTCTGCCGCCACCATCGGCGCCGCCGTCGTCAAAAACATCCCAACCGCCGCCAAAAGCGCCGCCGCGCCGACGGATCGTTCCAAATTCCACTGCATTGGTATCTTCCTTCCGTTTGGTTTTCTCCAGTATAAAAGCCCATCGGGGCAAAAACACAGGAAGTGTGTCGCCCGGAAAAATTCTCCTGTTGCCGGGGCCACCGCAGCCGTCCGGGTTCCTTCCATTCCCCTCTCGCGTGAATATTTGAATGAATATTCCGAACAATATTCGTTTTTTTCTGCCTTTTCTCGATTTATTATGCAAAAATAATGGAAAAATATTGACAAATCGCAGTTTGAGTGCTACCCTGTTGAAGGTAAACAACTACGCCGCAATGCGGCGTTCTGAATTTGAAGGAGGAACTCATTGTGAAAAAGATCCTGGCTCTGGTTCTTGCTCTGATGCTCGTCTTCGCTCTGACCGCCTGCGGCAGCAGCTCCGATATGACCATTGAAGAGGGCAAGCTGATCATGTCCACCAACGCGGCGTTCCCGCCGTATGAAATGACCGATGACAACGGCGGCTACGTCGGCATCGACGTCGAAATCGCACAGGCCATCGCCGACAAGCTCGACCTTGAGCTGGTCATCGACGATATGGACTTCACCGTCGCCCTCGAGGCCGCACAGAACGGCAAGAGCGATATGGTCATGGCTGGCGTCACCGTCACCGACGATCGTCTGTTGGTCATGGACTTCTCTGACTCCTACGCCACCGGCGTTCAGGTTGTCATCGTCAAGGAAGGCTCCGATGTCACGCTCGACAACCTCGGCGAGCAGCTCATCGGTACCCAGAACGGCACCACCGGCAACATCTACTGCGCCGATGACTACGGCGAAGATCATGTCGTCTCCTATGATAATGGCATCACCGCCGTTCAGGCGCTGCTGAATGATCAGGTTGACTGCGTCGTCATCGACAGCGCCCCGGCACACGAGCTGGTTGCTGCCAACGCCGGTCTGACCATCCTCGACACCGAGTATGTCACGGAGAACTACGCCATCGGTACTGCCAAGGGCAACACCGAGCTGCTTGAGGCCATCAACAAGGCCCTTGCGGAGCTCCAGGCCGACGGCACCATCGACGCCATTGTCGCCAAGTACATTTCCGCAGAATAATTTCCAAAATCCACAAAGCAAGGGCGGCTGTCTGCCGCCCTTGCTTCGCGCGTTTTCAAATTCAAAAGAGGTGATGTTATGAATCTGGCGCAGCTGTATGAACAATGGAAGGCGCTCATGGTCGCCGGCGAAAGCACATTCTTCCAGACCGCTTTTGTCAAGTTCTATCAGGCTTTCATCGAAAGCAACCGCTATCTGCAGTACATTGAGGGCGTCGGTACGACGCTGCTCGTTACCGTGCTGGCTCTGGCACTCGGCGTTGTGCTCGGCATCGTCGTTTCAATGATCCGCACCACGCACGACCAACAGCGTCCGGGCCACCGCAATCCCCTGCTCGGCGTTTTCAATTTTATCTGTAAGGTCTATGTCACCATCATCCGCGGTACGCCGATGATGGTCCAGCTGATGATTATGGGCCTTGTCGTCTTCAAGTCCAGCCGCAACTTTACAATGGTCGGCGCACTGACGCTCGGCATCAACTCCGGCGCCTACGTCGCTGAGATCATCCGCGGCGGCCTGATGTCGCTCGACGGCGGCCAAATGGAAGCCGGCCGCAGCCTTGGCCTGGGCTATATGGACACCATGTGGTACATTGTCATCCCGCAGGCCTTCAAGGCCATTCTGCCGTCTCTCGGCAACGAATTTATTATCCTGCTCAAGGACACCTCGCTCATCACCGTCATCGGCGGCAAGGAGCTCGTCCACGCGGCAGAAGGCATCATGAACCGCACCTACGAAGCGATGTATCCGCTGCTGGGCGTCGCAGCGATCTATCTGGTGCTCGTTATGATCTTTACCTGGCTGCTCGGCAAGCTGGAAAGGAGGCTGCGTCAAAGTGATCGACGTTAAAAATCTCTGCAAATCCTACGGAGACAATCTCGTGCTCGACAATATCTCGCAGCACATCTCCCCCGGCGAAAAACTCGTCATCATCGGCCCGTCCGGCTCAGGCAAGTCGACATTCCTGCGCTGCCTGAACCTGCTCGAAGAGCCGACCTCCGGCTCTATCCTCGTCGACGGTGTGGAGATCACCGACCCGAAGGTTGACATCAATGCCGTGCGCAGCAAAATGGGCATGGTTTTCCAGCGCTTCAATCTGTTCCCCCACCGCACCGTGCTCGACAATATTACGCTCGCGCCGATGCGCGTGAAAAAGCAGTCCCGCGAAGCGGCGCAGGCGCGCGCACTCGAACTGCTTGACCGCGTCGGTCTGGCCGACCGCGCAAACGCCTACCCGGCGCAGCTTTCCGGCGGTCAGCAGCAGCGTGTTGCCATCGCGCGTGCGCTGGCGATGGACCCGGAGATCATGCTCTTCGATGAGCCGACCTCCGCGCTCGACCCGGAGCTGGTCGGCGAGGTTCTGGCCGTTATGAAGCAGCTGGCGGTTGACGGCATGACAATGGTTGTCGTCACCCACGAGATGGGATTTGCGCGTGAAGTCGCCGACCGCGTCATCTTCATGGCCAATTCGCAGATCCTCGAAGAAGCCACCCCGGAGCAGCTCTTCTCCCATCCGCAGACGGACAAGTGCCGCGCATTCCTCTCGAGCATCCTCTGATCCAACCACAATATCTTGTGTCTCATTTCCCGCAGCCACCACAAGTGGCTGCGGGATTTTTTCATTTTTTGCGTTCTGACGCCAGTTCGCCCTCCCACTCCGGTTAACATAACAGAAATTTTGCCGTTTTTCTTGTGGTTTTACACCGAATGGCCACCGGTTTTCTTGTGCAGTACCACAATATATTGTGTTTTTCATTGAAAATGTAAAATACATATTGATTTCCTGTGGATAATTGCTATAATATGCCTTGCGAGAAAACCATGGATATTATAGCGCCCGAACTCACCGGGCAGAGAATACGGAGGATAAGAATATGCTGGTAGTCAAACGCGACGGCACGATCGTCGACTTTGATCGTGCAAAAATCGCCATTGCCATCCGCAAGGCCAACGAGTCGGTTGACGAATCCGACCGCATCAGCGAAGAAGATATCGAAACCATCGTTCACAGCATCGAGATCAAGCACCGCGACCGTCTTCTCGTCGAAGACATTCAGGACATGGTCGAGGAGAAGCTCATGCGCGCCGGCAAATATCTGCTGGCCAAGAACTATGTCATCTACCGCTACACCCGTGCGCTCGTCCGCAAGCAGAACACTACGGACGAGTCCATCCTCAGTCTCCTGCAGAATACCAACAAGGAGCTGGCCGAGGAAAACTCCAACAAGAACACAGTCATCGCAGCCACCCAGCGCGACTATATCGCCGGCGAGGTCTCCCGTGACCTCACCCGCCGCATCCTGCTGCCGGACTTTATCTCCAAGGCGCATGACGACGGCCTGCTGCATTTCCATGACGCGGATTACTTCGTGCAGCCGATCTTCAACTGCTGCCTGATCAACATCGGCGACATGCTCGACAACGG
>CAZUKJ010000063.1:0-8270 GCA_964620855.1 uncultured Oscillospiraceae bacterium | reverse complement strand
GCGCCGCATCTGCAAGGCCGCTTTCAGCACAGCGGCGGCCTCTCTCTGAGCCGCGTTCACGGGTTCGTTCTTCGTCATTGCCAATGTCATAGTATTACTGAGGTATCATACCACGAAAGCCCGGCGGTGTCAAACCTTGCAAAAAAATATTTTTTAGTATCGTTTTGTAACTATTTCCACAAGATTTCGTGTCTGAATGTGTCGGCAGGCGCAAAATACTGTGTCTTTAAAACCGATCAAAAAGTTTGAAATTTTACCGGTTTTACGGCAAACTCTTGACTTTTTTGTAGAATAAGTTATACTGACGACATTGGAGCAATATATTACAATGTGTAACCGTTTGAAGTTTCTCTGTAACTACCCAACCAAGGAGGGACCCAGATGACGATTCCGAAATCCGCGCGGCACCTTCTGGCGACCGCGCTGCTGTGCCTGTTCGTCGTAAGCGTGCTCAGTCTGCCCGCGCAGGCCGAGACGACGACCTACACGATCACCGACGGCAGCACCGTACTGGTACACACCTCATCGTCCACCGATCCGGCTGCGGTTTTGCTCGAAGCGGGCATCCTGCTCGGCGAGGACGACACCGTGACGCTCTCCGACGATCAGATCGTCGTGCGCCGCGCGCAGCTGATCTCCATCTACGACGGCAACAACCTCATCATGGCCGGCTCTTACGGCGAGACCGTCGGCGAGCTGCTCGCCCGCCAGCAGATCACGCTCGGAGAAGACGACCGCATCGACTGCGCGCTCACGCAGACCACATCCGACGGCATGAGCATCACCATCACGCGCGTGAGCTGGGAGACCGTCGAATGTACCGAGACGATCGAACGCGAGGTCACGATCTATGAAGACGCCACACTGCCCGCCGGCGAAGAAGTCGTGCTCGTGGAGGGCGCGGACGGCGCGGTGCACACCGTCTACTCCGTCCGCTATGAAAACGGCGAGGAAGTCTCGCGCAGCGTGCTCTCGCAGGAGCTGATCGCGCAGGCCGTGGGCGAGGTGCGCCTTTGCAGCACCGATCGCGCTCTGGAAGACCACAATTTCCATCTGGCCGCCTCTGACGCCGTGGATTACCAGAGCCCCAGCTCGTATTCTTCCAATTCCTCCGGTTCGTCGTATGCATCCTCGTCCGGCAGCTACGGCTCCGGGACGCTCTCCGGCTCGACCGTGACGACCGCCACCGGCGAAGTTCTGACCGTCAAGCAGGTGCTCGCCTGCGAGGCCACGGCCTACACCTGCCCCGGCTATGTCGGCACGACCGCCACCGGAACGACCGCCCGCGTGGGCGCGATCGCCGTCGACCCGCGGTTTATCCCGCTCGGCTCGAAGCTCTATGTCGTCACCGACGACGGACAGTATGTCTACGGCTACTGCACCGCTGAGGACACCGGCGGTGCGATCAAGGGCAATATCATCGACCTGTATTTCAATACATGGGATGAGTGCATCCAGTTCGGCCGCCGTGCCTGTACCGTCTACGTCCTCGAATGAACCAAATCCCCGCATGTGACCACACATGCGGGGATTTTTTCTGCTTCGTTCGGCTTCTTACTATGCACAGCACCCATAAGGCTCCCTCTGCGAGGCGCCAAGAGCCTCGCAGAGGGAGGCATTGGGCACGGCAGGAAAATTGCAAGGTGCGATGCAACGCACCAGTCCACCCTGATATGTCATTGCGAGGCGCATCGCGCCGTGGCAATCCGTTCCCCTCTTTTTCCGTCCTCTCTCATTGCTTTTCCTTTTGGGGTTACGGATTGCCACACCAGTGTGCGCACTGGTTCGCAATGACAGGCTTGTAGAATTCGTGTGCAAATACTCACATCGCGCCCCCAACTGTGTCATTGCGAGGCGCATCGCGCCGTGGCAATCCGTTCCCCATCGTCCTCCGCCGCGCCAAAGGGCCTGTCTCCACACCGGAGACAGGCCCTTTTTTCATGGATCAGGACATTCTTACGGCTTGCACAGGCCGCAGGGTTCATAGCCGAGCGCAAGCAGGTCAGAGCGCAGGCCGGTAAAGTCCTGCCGGTTTTCCTGCTTGATGTTCGCCGCGCCGGAGCAGCCCGGTGAGTGAAACTTCTTCGAGTTGGTGTTGAGCACGTAGCTCGCCTCCGTCTCGTCGCTCCCCTGCTCCGCGCCGCCCTCTTCGGCCAGCGCACTCTCGCCGGTCGCATAATCAATCGTAATACCGGGCTGAACATTGTAGCAATAGACAGAAAAGCACACGCCCTCGCCGCCGTCTTCGACCGACCACGCCTCCATCAGCACGCCGTCGGCTACCAGATTGTCACCGGTGTAGCACGGCGTGACGCGGTAGAGCACATGGTTCTCCGTCTCTTTGACGTAGTCCGCGATCAGGTTTTCAAACGGGAGCATGCCGTCGACATTCAGATAGCGCGTGCCGGTGATCAGATTCCGTTCATTGGCGTTTTCGCCTGTGAGCTGGAAGCCGAGCAGATGGCAGCGGTTGTAGAGGTACTGCCCGTCAACAATGTCATAGCGCACCGTCTGCCAGCCCGACGGCTTGACCTGCCCGATGCTGCCTCGCTCTTCGGTCGGCATCAGTTCGATGCAGACATTGGCGTACGCCGCGCCGCATCGGCCGAGCGCATCGAGCTCGGAGAATGTCTCAAACGGCTCGGTGGTGTAGTCCGACTCGGAAAAATTCGGCACATTTCCGTTGACGACGCAGTACGGCTCGCCGCTGTACGCCGGGATCGTCCCGGATTCATCCGATTCGTCAGAATCGTCGGATTCGTCTGTTTCCTCGGGCGTCGAAGCCGGTGTCTCTGCCGGCTCGTCCGGTTCGGGACTCGTCAGCTGTTCGGACTGCTGCAGCTGCGGTGTTCCGCCGGGGTCGTTCGTCTGCACGGGGGCGGCGCAGCCGGAGAGCAGCGCCAGCGCCAGCAGCAATGCCAGAAAGCGTTTCATCGCGTATAGACCTCCTCGGTAATGCACTCGTGGCTGTGCCCCGCGAACTCCTGCCGCGCGCACAGCTGCCACTGACTCAAGTCAATCCCCAGCCGCACATCGGACGGGTAGACGCGGTTCCAGCGATAGACGATCAGCTGCTCAATGGCGTCCTGCCACGGTGCGGGATCGGTCGTCTCAAACCAGCACACCTCGCCGCGGCCTGCCGCTTCCCACGGCGCATCAGACAAACGCAGCTGCGGCGCGTCGGACTCAAACTGCTTTTTCGAGTACGGCGTCAGCCAGAGCGCGCCGCCTTCCGTCCGTGCCAGAATGTGCGTGCGCAGGGCACGGTCCTGACTCTGCCGCCGGCCGTTGAAGGCCATGCCGCCGCGCTCGTCGATACAGACGATGGCATCCATCGCGATCCCTCCCCTTTTTTCTCCATTATGCCACAGCGCGGCGCGTTTTTCCACCGCTCTTTGCAAAAACGCGCTTTGCAGAATGGGCGCGGTATGGTAAAATACCCTCGAAAGAAAGGCGTGGTACATATGGACCTTTGTAATATCAACGACATTAAATTTCTTCTGGCCAAGCACGGCTTCCGGTTTTCCAAGTCTAAGGGCCAGAACTTTCTGACGGCCGCGTGGGTGCCGCAGGAGATCGCCGACGGCGCGGGCGCAGCCCCCGGCTGCGGCGCGCTGGAGATCGGCCCGGGCTTCGGCTGCCTGACCGAGCAGCTCTGCCGGCGGGCCGACAAGGTCGTCTCCATTGAGATCGACGAATCGCTGCGGCCGGTTCTGGCCGAGACCGTCGGCAGCTACGACAACCTCGAGCTGATCTTTGCCGACGCGATAAAAACCGACATCGCCGCCCTCGTCCGGGAGAAATTTCCCGGTCTGCGGCCGATCGCCTGCGCGAACCTGCCGTATTACATCACCTCTCCGGTGCTCTCGGCGCTGCTCGAGGCCAAGTGCTTCGAGTCGGTGACGGTCATGATCCAAAAAGAGGTCGCCACGCGCATCTGCGCACGCCCCGGCACACACGACTACAGCGCGTTTTCGATCCTCTGCCAGTATTACGCCGAGCCGGAGCTGCTCTTCGACGTTCCGCCGAGCTGCTTTATCCCGCAGCCGAAGGTCACCTCGTCGGTTATCCGCCTCGACTGCCGCCCTGCGCCGCCGTGCGTCGTAGAGGACGAAGCGATGTTCTTCCGCACCGTGCGCGCCGGGTTTGCCCTGCGCCGCAAAACGCTCGTCAACTCGCTGGCCACCGGCTTCGGCACGCTCGACAAGCAGACGCTTGCAGAGGCCGTCACGGAAGCCGGGCTGTCGCCCACCGTGCGCGGCGAGACGCTCTCGATCGAAGACTACGCCCGCCTTGCCGCCTGCCTGAAGGCGAAACTGGAGGGCTGAGGGATGTACCGGGATCTGCTGTTTGACCTCGACGGCACACTGCTCGACTTTGCCGCCGGTGAGCGCGCCGCGTTTTTCGCGATGCTCGGCGCTGTCGGCATCGACGCGCGCGACGGGATGTACGAGCGCTACAGCGCCATCAACGACAGTTTCTGGAAGCGCTTCGAGCGCGGCGAGATCGCGCGCAGCGAGATTCAGAGCGGCCGTTTCCGCGTCTGGGCAGAGGAATTCGGCCTTGCCTGCGACACGGACGAGCTCAACCGCCGCTACCTCGAGCAGCTTGCCACGCAGGCCATCGTCATCGACGGCGCGATGGAGCTGCTGCAGGACCTCTCCGGCCGCCGCAACCTCTACCTCATCACCAACGGTCTGCTCCCCGTGCAGACTTCACGGCTTGCGCGCGCGAAGATGACGCCGTATTTCAAGCAGTGCTTCATCTCCTCGCAGATGGGCGTGCAGAAGCCCGAAAAAGCCTATTTTGACCAGATTGCCGCCGCGCTCGGCGGCCTTGACCCGGCACAGACGCTCGTTATCGGAGACAGTCTGTCGTCGGATATCCTCGGCGCCAACAACGCAGGCCTGCCCTGCTGCTGGTACAACCCGGCAGCGCTTCCGAAACCGGACGGCCTGCGCATCGACCACGAGATCCGCAGCCTGAATGAGCTGTCTACACTCGTGTAAGGAGGAAGCATGTTATGCTGTCTGTGCAGTTTTTGCTCGACCAGCTGCGAATGATCGCGGCGCAGATTCCCGGCACGTTCGACTTTCTGATCGCGCTGTTCACCGGCTATACCGCCGTGGAGCAGTATCTTGACGCGCTCTACAACCGCCGCATCGAGAATATGATCAAGGCCAACGACTCGATGCTCTCTGAGCGCAGCTTCTACACCGCAACCGCGACCGCGCTCTACCGCGAGCAGTACGGCGACGCCATTGACCCCGACGCTTCTCTGATCTGCCGCCCGGACTGGACGCCGCGCACAAAAGCGGACATCCTGCCGATCCGTCAGCTGCACCTGCGGCTCGACAATGAGTTTGTCTGGCACGATGAGGATGTCAAGCGCCGCCGCATCCAGCGCAGGATTCTGCCCGACCGCAACGAGGCATTCGCATGGGAGGTAAAATTTCACCTGCACAAAAACCTCTTTTCCCTGCCTCTGTTCGCCCTTGCGGGCGTGGAAAACGGCGCGTCCGGCACGACGCTGACGCTGCGGCGCGGCGAATACTTCGATTTTTACAACACCTGCGAGTACCCGGCCTTTGAGATGGCCTATGTGCGCCGCATCCGGCGAAAGACGCATTTGACAATGGACGCCTTGCCGCTTCGCTGCCACCAGCGCGAGCTGTTCGATATGACCAACCGCTTTGCGGGCATCGGCATCGACACGCTCACGATCCTGCACAACCTGCCCGACGAAGACGGCGTCAAGCGCAGCTACTTTTTGCTGCACAAGCGCTCAAAAACCGCCGTCGCAGAGGGCCCGGGCACCTACCACTGCATCCCGGCCGGATCATTCCAGCCTGCGTCCGAGGCCAATGTCGGCCCGCTCGACGAGTACGACCGCCCGGAGCACACCGTGCTGCGTGAGTTTGCCGAGGAATTGATGGGCATGGACGAGTGCTCGGAGCTCAACGCCGCAGAGCTCTACGACGAGCTGCAGGTGGAACTATTCATCAAGCATCTGTACTATCTCGGCGTCGGCTTCGAGCCGTTCAACACCAAGACCGAGCTGCTCACTGCCCTGATGCTGGACCTGGATGATCCGGCGATTGCCGGTGCACGCTTCCTGCGCGGCTGCCGTACGAAGGCCGATGTCGAGGCGCGCCTGAAGGTCAACTACGAGGGCACGGTCACGCTCAAGCCGTTTACTCACGCATTCGTCAATCAATACGCACGCCTGAGCAACTCGACGCCGTCGTTCCAGCAGATCCTGCATGTCGTGCAGCGGTTCCCGGACTTTTTTGGCGTGGAATTCTGACAATTCCGTTGGATTGTCTTGAAAATACACAGAAAATGGCATATTATGAAACAAGAAAATCCTGCCTCTGCAGGTAATGGGAGGACAGCATATGTCGAATCAATACGTTCAGGAATGGGTTGCCAAGCAGGCTGCTCTGACAAAACCCGATTCCATCGTCTGGATCACCGGCGATGAAGCGCAGCTCGACGCGCTCCGCGCCGAAGCAGTCGCCACCGGTGAAATGATCAAGCTCAACGAAGAGCTTCTTCCCGGCTGCTATCTGCACCGTTCTGATCCGTCCGACGTCGCCCGCGTGGAAAGCCGCACATTCATCTGCTCGAAGAAGGAAGAGGACGCCGGCCCGACCAACAACTGGATGGCGCCCGACGAAATGTACGAAAAGCTGAACAAGCTCTACGACGGCTCGATGCAGGGCCGCACGATGTACGTCATCCCGTACTCGATGAGCGTCGTCGGCTCGCCCTTTGCCAAGTACGGCATCGAGCTGACCGACTCGATTTACGTCGTGCTGAGCATGGTCATTATGACCCGCGTGGGCAACCACGTCCTCGAAGCCATCGGCGAGAGCGACGATTTCATCAAGGGCCTGCACGCCAAGGCCGACCTCGACCCGGAAGAGCGCTATATCGTCCAGTTCCCGGAGGACAACACCATCATGTCCATCAACTCCGGCTACGGCGGCAATGTCCTGCAGGGCAAGAAGTGCTTTGCGCTGCGCATTGCCTCGTGCCTCGGCCGCGATGAGGACTGGCTGGCCGAGCACATGCTCATTCTCGGCATTGAAAATCCGCAGGGCGAGACGAAGTATGTCTGCGCGGCATTCCCGTCGGCCTGCGGCAAGACCAACCTCGCTATGCTCATTCCGCCCGAGGGCTATCAGAAAGACGGCTGGAAGACCTGGTGCGTCGGCGACGACATCGCGTGGCTGCGCGTCGGCCCGGACGGCCGCCTCTGGGCCGTCAACCCGGAGAACGGCTTCTTCGGCGTCGCCCCCGGCACAAGCGCCAAATCCAACCCGAACGCCCTCGACGCGACGAAGAAGAACACCATCTTCACCAATGTCGTGCAGGATCTGTCGAACAACACCGTCTGGTGGGAAGGCCTGAACAAGACCCCGCCGGCAAATGCCCTGAACTGGAAGGGCGAGCCGTGGGACAGCACCGACGGCTCCAAGGGCGCGCATCCGAACTCCCGCTTCACCGCACCGGCCGTCAACTGCCCGTGCATCTCCGAGAAGTTTGAAGACCCGAACGGCGTGCCGATCTCCGCGATCATCTTCGGCGGCCGCCGCGCCAAGACCGCTCCGCTGGTCTACCAGTCGAGAGACTGGCAGCACGGCGTGTTCGTCGGCTCGATCATGGCCTCCGAGACCACCGCTGCCGCGACCGGCGCCGTCGGCGTCGTCCGCCGTGACCCGATGGCGATGCTGCCGTTCTGCGGCTACCACATGGGCGACTACTGGCAGCACTGGCTCGACATGGGCAATAAGATCCCGAACCAGCCGAAGATCTTCAACGTCAACTGGTTCCGTCTCGACGACGAGGGCAACTTCCTCTGGCCGGGCTTCGGCGACAATCTGCGCGTACTCGAGTGGATTCTCAAGCGCTGCGACGGCACTGCCGACGCCTGCGAGACTGAGATCGGCTACCTTCCGCGTCCGGAAGACCTGAACGTGGAAGGCCTCGATGTGAGCGAAGCAACGCTCTCCGAGATTCTCTCGGTCGAGCCGGCGCTCTGGCGTGAGGAAGTCGCAGGCATCGAAGAATTCTATGCAAAGTTCGGCGAGAAGCTTCCCGCCGCGCTGCGTCAGGAGCTCGATGGCCTCAAGTCCCGCCTCGGCTGATTTGTAAAATTCCCCGCAAAAAATGAAAATTCAGGGTTGACAAATCCCAACATCTCTGTATAATAGACTATGCGCTTTGAAAAAGCATAGGGGATTTGTGTAACGGTAGCACACCGG
>CAZUKJ010000062.1:0-8357 GCA_964620855.1 uncultured Oscillospiraceae bacterium | reverse complement strand
GCCAGAAGGTGCTTGCGCCCACGCCGGATAAGATCACAAAGCTGGGCATTGCCCGAACATTCCAGAATATCCGCCTGTGGAAGAGCATGACCGTCTTTGAAAATGTGCTGACCGCCAAGCACATGCGTGCACAGCAGAATGTTTTCTCCGCGATCTTCCGCACCAATGCAAAGGAAGAACTGCGGATGCGCGAGGAGACGATGGAGCTCCTTGTGGAGCAGGGGCTGGATAAATACAAAGATGAAATTGCGACCAGCCTTCCGTATGGTCTGCAGCGTCGGCTGGAGATCGCCCGTGCATTGGCGACCGATCCCAAACTGCTGCTGCTCGACGAGCCTGCTGCCGGTATGAACCCGCAGGAGACGCAGGAACTCGCGCAGTTTATCTGCGAGATTCGCGACAAGTACCATCTGACAATTTTCCTGATTGAGCACCATATGGACCTCGTAATGCCGATCTCCGATTATATATATGTTATCGACTTCGGCAGCGAGATCGCGCAGGGTGTTCCGGCGGAGATTCAGAACAATCAGCGCGTCATCGACGCGTATCTGGGAGCGAGTGACGACGATGAGTAATATTCTTGAAATTAAGAACCTTGTGGTCAACTACGGCGGCATTGAAGCCGTTAAGGACATCTCGTTTGACGTCCCGGAAGGCAAGATCGTCACGCTGATCGGATCGAACGGCGCAGGTAAGACAACAACGCTCAAGTCGATTGCCGGTGTGGTCAAACCGAAGTCCGCCTCGATCCTGTTTCAGGGCGAACAGATCAACGGCCTGTCTCCGGATCAGATCGTCTCCCGCGGCATCACGCTCGTCCCCGAAGGGCGCAAGGTGTTTGCCAACCTGACGGTTATGGAAAACCTGAAGATCGGAGCTTATTTGCGCAAGGATAAGCTCGATGACGACCTGGAATATGTGTTTTCACTGTTCCCGCGACTGAAAGAGCGCGAGTGGCAGCTGTCCGGTACGCTGTCCGGCGGTGAGCAGCAGATGCTGGCAGTCGGCCGTGCTCTGATGAGCCGCCCGAAGGTCATTATGATGGATGAGCCGTCTCTGGGCCTTGCGCCGCTGGTTGTCAAGAACATCTTCAATATCATCCGTGCAATCAATGACGATGGGATTACGGTGCTCCTGATCGAGCAGAATGCCAACATGGCGCTTAAGGTTGCAGATCAGGTTTACGTTATGGAGACCGGCCGCATCACACTTTCCGGCTCGGGCAAGGAAATGATGGAAAACGAGCAGATCAAAGAGGCTTATCTCGGAAAGAGCAAATTGTAACAGAAAAAGAGGCTGCCGCCGGCAGCCTCTTTTTGTCTCACAGGAAAGACAATAAAAAAGCGCTCTGCAGCACAATGCTGCAGAGCGCATATCATCAGAACGAGATGGTAAATGTCACACCGAATTCCTTTTCAACCTCGGGCACCTTATCGCCGATAATGCCGAGATAATCTTCGCCGGGGTACAGGCGGTCGGCCGGATCGAAAACGACGGTGTTGGCAAAGGCCTCCATATAGTCAGCGGCCTCCTGCGCGCGTGCACCTTCTACGATGTAATCCTCCCATCGGATGGAGTTGTTTTCAGACATGTCCGGTTCTCCTTTCGGGTCGTTTCTTGCTGATGATTTTATCAAACGGCCTGTGAAAAGTCAACTGAGTGCGTGCGGCTTTGGATGCATGGATCGATAGACCTGCTGGAGAAATTTCACATCGTACTCCACGCCGGTTTTGCATTGAATGAACTTGCGTGTGAGACCCCAAAGCCAGTGGTAGTCATCCACACTCCTGCGAAGAAGATCCTTCAGTTCCATTTCTTCAAGCTCTGTCATAACTGATGTCCCCCTGTTGCATCCGTGGCCGGAAAGTGCATCCATCGTACCATAAAATGATGATATTTACAACGATTTGTCGAAAAGTTGTGGGGTGGCTTATGCTGCCTCGCAAACCCGGAATGTCAAATCTGGCTGGCGGCGGCGAACGCAGTGCGGTTGCATTCGCGGATCGAACCGACCTTTTCGCAGTCGCCGATCATGAAGAACTGGTCGGCGCTGCCGAAGAAGCGAAGTGCCTCATCCTGCAACGGCTGCATTCCACCAAGCGCAACGACATCGTCGCACTCGACGGTGTGCTCGACACCGGATTTGTCGGTGTATTTGACGAAATTGGTGCCGATATGCGTTGTCGTGACTCCTTTGAGCTGGTGCAGCTGCGGAAGTTCCCGCCAGATGTCGACCATCGTTTCCCGGTAATGAACGGGGGTTGCGTCATAGGCCAGGATATCTTTCCGGCTGAGGATCGTGACCTCATGGCCGGTCTCACTCAGATAGAATGCGATTTCCACCGCACTCTCGCTGCCGCCGACGACAGCAACATGATGGCCAAGCTGATCGGTGTTCCCATAGACGTTGAGCGGATTCCACCTGGCATTTTCCGCACCGTCAACCTTCGGGGATTTCGGCACTGCGCCAAGTGCTGCGATCACAGCGTCATAGCCTTCGTCGGCAATCATCTCCGGTGTTGCCTCAGTATTGAGTAAAATGCGGACACCGGCTTTCTCCATCTGGGCGGCGACCCAATCGCGATAGCGACGGATCGGCCACTTAAAAGAGGCGTAGTCTGCGTGGTAGAGCTGGCCGCCGAGCGTTGCACTTTTTTCATAAAGTGTGACGGCATGGCCGCGCTCGGCACAGAACAGGGAGGCGCGCATACCCGCCGGGCCGCCGCCGACCACAGCAACCTTTTTCTTTCGCTCCACCGGTGTCACAAGCTGATCAAGTTCATGCATCAGGCCGATTTTTGGGTTGACAGAGCAGGCAAACAGCCAGCTGCCGGTCAGGCTGGGAACATGACATTTATTGCAGCGAACACACGGAAGGATATCCTCGCCGCGACCCTCTTTGAGCTTCTGATAAAAATCTCCATCGACGAAGAACAGTCTTGCGCCGCCGATGAGATCCGCTTTTCCGCTTGCAAGGATTTCTTCGGCTTCGGCGGCCATCTGGTAGCCGCCTATGACCTCTGCAAGGATGTTTACACCGGCTTGTTTCATCGCCTCAGCGTATTCAAGTGTTGCGTAGTGGTGCTCCCGGGAGTTCATCCCGGTCGGGTGAGAGACGTTTGCGCTGCCGTGGCGGATCTGGAAGATATCCACATAACCTTCGAGCTCTTTACCGATCTCGATGAATTCGTCGAGGTTGTAGCCGCCCTTTTCTTCCTCGGAACCGCTGATTTCAATCTCGATAAGGAAGTCATCGCCGCAGGCTTCGCGGATGCGTGTGGAGAATTCCTTGAGGAACTGGCAGCGACCGGCCACCGATCCACCGTATTTGTCGGTTCGATGGTTAAACGCAGGGGAGAGAAAACGCGCAAACAGCGTTACACCGTAGGCAAAATGCAGCGTACACATATCAAATCCAAGATCTTTATAGAACTTGATGCGCTGCACCTGATCCTCGATGGTTTCGCGGATCATGTCGTGCGTCAGCTCTTCCATATCCTGATAAAGCAGAACAGCGTCACGAAGGAGTGCTGCGCCGCCGTCGCCTTCCTCGGTGTAGAACATACTGACGCTGTCGAGTTCCCCGGAGTATTTTGCTTTGGATGCACTGACATCATAGCCGGGGAATTTGGAGAAAAAGGGCATGATGCAGATGGAGATCTTGGAGTTGTAATAGTGAACAAGGTCGACCATCTTGCACATGTAGTTCTGCATGCTGGGATCGTCAATGTCAAACATGGGGAATCGCTTGCCATCTTCGTTTCCGGCGCTGCGCTGGTCAGGATTTGTCCAGTCGGCGAAGGTGACGACAGCGGCACCGTTGCGTGCGATGGAGACCATGTGCTCAATGACAGGATCAGCGGGCCAACTCTCAGGACCCTGGATAAAGTGCGGCAGAGCGTTGCTGCTGATCAGACGGTTTTTCAGCACGACATTGCGCACCTTGACAGGTGAAAGCAGATTTTTGTATTTCAGACTCATAAACACACCTCTTGTTTCAAGTGGGATTGTTGTCATTATAGAAGAAGCAACAGGATGTGGGCAAGCAATCAAACTTCCCAAAGTTTGTGTGATCAGATTGTGCATTCGGGATTAACTTATTTTTGCAACGGGCGTTGCAAAAAAATATACCAAGAAGACAATCACAATTCGGAATGTTCGGTTCTGTGCAAAACGCATGAACTTTGCCAAGAAAAGGGGGCTGTCGAGATTGTTTCTTGCAATTCTGCATATAGTCTGTATAATAATTATTAGCTGACAAATTATGAAGGCAAACCGGAAAGGATGAAATGAAAAATGAGCAAACGATATGAGCATCTGCTCAGTCCGATTAAGATTCGCGGCATGGTGTTGAAGAACCGTTTTTGGTCCGGCAACGCTCTGCCGCACTTCCTGCAGGGGCCAGAGTCCTGGCCGTCTGAGCAGGTCATTAACCATATGGTGCGCATGGCGCAGAACGGTGCCGCTGTCGTCACCTTCGCCGACTGGACCGTTCCGACTCAGCGCGAGTCGAAGAATGAGGACGGCCGCCGCTTCCCGATGTATGACATCACCGATCCCTCTCTGCAGAACTATATGTGCCAGATGGCGGATCAGGTTCACTACTACAACTCCCGCATTTCCATTGCGATCATGCCGTTTGGCTACAAGGAAGGCTGGGACGTCAGCTATCATCCGGCGCAGATTCGTGATACCGGCAGCAAGGTTGGCCAGTTCCTCAATGACAACCCTGAGGTTGTCGGCAAGGTGAAGCAGTCTGCTCGCTTCGGCAATGTCGAGATTCAGGAAATGACCCACGAGATGATCGCCGACTGCATCGAGCAGCAGGCTCAGCGCATCCTCTACTACAAGACGATGGGCTTCGATATGTGCACCTTGCACTTCGCCTATAACCTGACGCTGTTCTCCCGCTTCCTCAGCCCCATCGGCAACACCCGTACCGACGAGTACGGCGGCTCCGTCGAGAACCGCTGCCGCTTCCTGATCGAGCTCTGTACCCGTATCCGTGAGCTCTGCGGCAAGGACTTCCCGATTGAGGTTCAGATCTCCGGCCGCGAGGAAGGTGGCTATGATGTCGACGAGCTGGTCCAGATCGCCAAGATCGTTGAGGATCATGTCGACGTCTTCCAGCTGCGTGACGGCAACGCCAACCTCTCCCATCCGGTTGGCTACAACTCCGAAGAGCATAAGTACATCACTCTGCCGTATGCCGAGGCGATTAAGAAGTCCGGCTCGAAGATCCTGTGCAACGTGATCGGCGGCTATCAGGTGCTCGATGAGGCAGAAGAGATGATCGCCACCGGCAAGGCCGACATCATGGGTGCTGCCCGTGCGTTCATCTGTGACTTCGACTACTACAAGAAGGCGCTCGAAGGCCGCGGTGAAGACGTCGTTCCGTGCGTGCGCTGCAACAAGTGCCATGTTCCGAGTGTCACCGACACCTGGCTTAGCTTCTGCACCGTCAACCCGGAGATGGGTATCGCCCATAAGCTCGACTTCCTGAACGAGCCGGCCGGCGACCCGAAGAAGGTTGCGATCATCGGCGGCGGCCCGGGCGGTATGCGCGCTGCGATCTATTGCGCCGAACGCGGCCATGACGTCACGCTCTATGAAAAGACCGATTATCTCGGCGGTCAGCTCAAGCATGCCGACTACTTCTCCTTTAAGTGGCCGCTCCGCCGCTACCGTCTGTGGCTCATTGCCCAGATGAACAAGAAGGGCGTCAAGGTCGTTCTGAACACTGAGGCCACTCCGGAGATGCTCAAGCCGCAGGGCTATGATGTCGCGATCATCGCCATCGGCGCGCTGCCGAAGATGCCGCCGATCAAGGGCATCGAGAAGGCGTCCGATCATTTCGCAGTCTGGGGCAACGAGGATAGCTACGGCAAGCGCGTTGTCGTCATTGGCGGCTCCGAGTCCGGCTGTGAGACGGCGATGCATCTGGCGGAAAATGGCCACGAGTGCACGGTCCTGACCCGTAATTCGATTCTGGCGCCGGATACTACGCCGATCCACTACCGTCAGGACTTCACGAACTACCACAGCAAGCTCGAGAACTTCCATGCCATCAAGGAAGTTTCTACAACGGAAGTCGGCGACGGCTGGGTCAAGTATGTCGACAAGGACGGCGTTGAGCACACCATCGAGTGTGACAGCGTGATCGCGCTCGGCGGCATGAAGCCGCTGCAGGATGAGGCGATGACCTTCCATGGTGCGGCAGACCGTATTTTCATGGTTGGCGACTGCTACGAAGTCGGCAACCTGCGCGAAGTCAACCGCGACGCTTACGCGGCATCGCATCAGTTCTGAGTTGTTTTTAAAACAGGATTGGCCAACCGTTTACCTGGTTGGCCAATCTGAGTTTCTTCGAAGGAAAGAATAGAGGAGCCCTATGAAGAAAAAAGAAACCATTTGGACCTATAATTTTACGACGCTGTTTATCACAAACTGCGTGGCGTTTTTTGGCCAGAACATGATGAGCACGCTTCTGCCGAAGTATCTGAACACGCTCAGCATGTCCGGTACGGTCATCGGCGTCGTCGTTTCCATGTTCTCGGTCACCGCGCTTTGTTCGCGCCCGGTTACCGGCCCGCTCATTGACGGCTGGAACAAGAAAAAATTGTATCTTCTGATGCTCGCGATAATGCTGGTCTCGTTCGTGGGCTATGCGGTCGTCGGCTCGTCGGTTGTGCTGCTTTGCGCGGTTCGTCTGCTGCACGGCATTGGCCTCGGCTGCCTGGCTGCATTGGCACTGACGATGGCAACAGACTCGCTGCCGCAGGATAAGCTCGGCTCCGGCATTGGCGTGTACGGCCTGAGTTCCGTCCTTGCCTCCGCGCTTGGTCCGGGTGTTGGTCTTGCCATTGCAGAGCGGTTCAGCTATCGTGCAACGTTCCTGTTTGCGGCGCTGCTGATGGTGTTCAGCATTGTCATTGCAAGCCGCATGAAGATCGAAGATCGCCCGAACCAGAAGATTGCCTTTACGCTTCGAAACATTATCAGCCGGGAGGCGGCAATGCCGGCCTTTTTGATGATGCTTTCGTGCACGGCCCGCGCGTGCATGACGACCTTCCTGGTTGTGGTGATTACCGATACGCGCCAGATTGAAGGTATGTCTACCTACTACATGATCAATGCAGTCGCAATGATGGTTGCCCGTCCGCTGTTCGGCAAGATTTCCGATAAATACGGCCTGCATATTTCGCTGATCCCGTCGTATATCTGCTTTGCGGCATCGCTGCTTTTGACGGCGATTTGTCAGGAGACCTGGCAGCTGTGGCTCGTTGCAGTCCTGTATGGCCTCGGCTACGGCACTGCGGCACCGTCTCTGCAGGCGATGTGCATGAAGCTCGTTGAGCCGGAGCGCCGCGGCGTTGCCAGTACGACGGCGTTTATCGGCACAGATATTGGCGACCTGATCGGGCCGATCATCTGCGGTGCGCTGGTCGACCTTTGGGGTTATGGCCCGATGTTTGCGCTGTGCGTTGTTCCGATCGTGGTCTCCGTCGTGATCCTGTATCCGTGGGCACGTTGCCACAAAGCGGAGCTTGTTCCGAAAAAGTGACCTGAGGCTGCGATGAAATCTTGCAATATTTCGCGCAGCTATGTATAATCACATTAGTACATAAATTATTTGGCGAACACCAAATACTGAAAGGATGAATGAAACATGAGCAGTCGTTATTCTCATCTGCTGAGCCCGCTCAAGATCCGTGGTATGGTTCTGAAAAACCGCCTTTGGTCCGGCAATGCTCTGCCGCACTTCCTGCAGGGCCCGGAGTCTTGGCCGTCTGAGCAGGTTATTGATCACATGGTGCGCATGGCGAAGAACGGCGCCGCCGTCGTCACCTTCGCTGACTGGACCTGGGAAGGCCAGCGTGAGTCCTTCAACGAGGACGGCAAGCGCTTCCCGATGTACGACATCAACGATCCCTCCCTGCAGAACTACCTCTGCCAGATGGCGGATCAGGTGCACTACTACAACTCCCGCATCTCCATCGCCATCATGCCGATGCGCTATATCCCGGGTTATGACGTCAGCACGCATAAGCTCCCGCCGACGCCGGTTGCGGAAGACGGCACCAGAGACTTCATCAATGACGAACCGGAGACCTTCGGCCAGCTGCATATCATGGGCGCGCCCGGCGGCAGCGAAGTCAAGGAGTTTACCCACGAGATGATCAAGGGCCTCATCGAGCGTGAAGCGCAGAGAATCCTCTACTACAAGACGATGGGCTTCGATATGTGCACGCTGCACTTTGCCTACAACCAGAACCTCTTTGCCCGCTTCATTTCTCCCATCGGCAACCAGCGTACCGACGAGTACGGCGGCTCTCCGGAGAAGCGCTGCCGCT
>CAZUKJ010000061.1:0-8544 GCA_964620855.1 uncultured Oscillospiraceae bacterium | reverse complement strand
GCTATGACGAAAACGGTGAGATCGTCGGCGGCATCGCCAAGTTCATTCAGCCGATCAAAGAGCAGGTTGTCAGCGCACTCGGCCTCGAGAAGGGCTGCTTCGTCGGCCTGACCGCCGGCGAGAAGCTTGCCGCGCAGAAGACCGCCGGTGTGCTGCGCAACAAGCTCGGCAACTTCTGCCCGAACCATATGGACCGCGAGCGCTACGAGTTCTGCTGGATCGTCGACTTCCCGATGTATGAGATCGGCGAAGAGTCCGGCGAACTGGAATTCTGCCACAACCCGTTCTCCATGCCGAACGGAGGTCTGGAGATTCTGAAGAAAGCCGAAAGCGGCGAGGTTGACCCGCTGTCGATCACCGCGTATCAGTACGACCTGGTCTGCAACGGCGTTGAGCTGTCCTCCGGCGCAGTCCGTAACCACGATCCGGAGATCATGGTCAAGGCCTTCGAGCTGGTCCGTCTCGGCGAAGACGATGTCAAGGCCAAGTTCCCTGCTATGTACAACGCCTTCTGCTATGGCGCGCCTCCGCACGCCGGCATCGCCCCGGGTGTTGACCGTATGGTCATGCTGCTCGCCGGCGAGGATTCCATCCGTGAAATCATCCCGTTCCCGATGAACAAGAACGCACAGGACCTGATGATGAATGCACCGTCCGCCGTGGAACAGAAGCAGCTTGACGAACTGCACATCGCACTCGTCGCACCGTCTGCCGAATCGTAAAAAAGCAAGGGAGTGTTGCAAAAATGCAGCACTCCCTTTTTATATTTCGCATAACAGCTGAAAAAACACCCCGTCAGCCATTGGCTGGACGGGGTGTCTGAATTCTTATCTCTGATGCGCCATGAAGAACAGCGCCATTGTACCCGGGCCGGAGTGAGAACCGATTACCGGACCGACATTGAAGATCTTCACATCTCCAACATTCATGCGGCCGCGGATCTCGTCAGCCAGCCACTGTGCATCCTCCAGACTGTCGCTGTGGCTGATGTAGACCATTTCACCATTCGGGTTGATGTCGGACTTCTCCATATGATCGACAAGCGCCTTGAGGGACGCCTTTCTGCCGCGGGTCTTTTCCACGCTGACCAGATGGCCCTCGTCATCGACATGCAGGACCGGCTTAATGCCGAGAACAGTACCGACGAGCGCAGTTGTGGCAGAAACGCGGCCACCGCGCTTGAGGTAAACCAGATCGTCAACGGTGAACCAATGCGCCATGTTCAGCTTATTCGCTTCGAGCCAGTCGCGCACATCCTCGATCGGTGCGCCCGCCTTCTGCTGATTGACTGCATACCAGACCAGCAGACCTTCGCCGCTGGAAGCAGCCAGCGAGTCGACAACATAGATCTTGCGATCCGGATAACGCGGCTGCAGCTCCTCACCGGCGATCACTGCCGCCTGATGCGTCGAGCTCAGGCCGGACGAGAATGCAATAACCAGAATATCCTTGCCCTCTGCCAGGATCGGCTCCATCAGCGCTTCCCAGTCCACCGGATTGGCTGCCGCCGTCTTGGCAACGGCGCCGCCGCGCATTTTATCATAAAACTCCTTGATGCCGATCTCGCGGCCATCAAGCCAGTTGCTATAAGTCTTGCCTTCCACGGTAACCTTCAGCGGCACATACTGCACGCCGAGCTCCGCCACAAGCTCTTCCGACAGATCACAGCAGGAATCTGTCAGGATCATATAGTCTGCCATATCCGATAACCTCCTCGGTTTGTTCTCAAATCAGTAAGATTATTTTACCATATCGCATCGCCAATGTAAATAGAATTTAGTTTTAAAAATTATATTTCACGATTTTTTGCGTAAGATTACTCTCACCTGTTACCGAACTTGTGCAAAAGGCCCTTGCTTTCCCCCATTTGGCGGCTTATAATGCAGGGAAAGGAAGTGAACGCTATGACACAATTTCTGGTCCGCAGGCTCATTGGACGCGAGCAGCCGCCCTCGACCGCCGCCCGCGCATTCTGCGGAAAGGCCGCAGGCCTGATTGGCATTGTCTGCAATCTCATATTGTTCCTCGCCAAGCTGCTGATCGGCACGATCTCCGGGAGTGTGTCGATCACTGCCGATGCGTTGAATAACCTGACCGACGCTTCCAGTTCCGTTGTTACGCTCGTCGGGTTTAAAATCGCAGAAAAGCCCGCTGATGAAGGGCACCCCTTCGGCCACGCCCGCATGGAATACATTTCCGGACTGATCGTCGCAGGGCTGATTGTGGTCATCGGTGTGGAACTGGGCCGCAGTTCGTTCAATAAAATCCTGCATCCGGAACCGGTGGAGTTTTCTGCGGCGCTGGTACTCGTTCTGCTCGGGTCGATCGTCGTCAAGCTATGGCTCTCGCGGTTCAACCGGGCACTTGGCAATGCGATTGAGTCGGAAACTCTGCTGGCAACCGCCGCAGACAGCCGCAATGATGTCATCTCCACTGCTGCCGTTTTGGCGGCGTGTCTCATCGGGCGGTTCTCCGGGCTGATGATTGACGGCTGGATGGGCCTTGCCGTCGCCGTCTTCATTCTCCTGTCCGGCATTGCCACAGCAAGAGATACCATCAACCCTCTGCTCGGATCTGCGCCGGATCCGAAGCTGATGCGCGAGATCGCCGGAGAAATCACTGCGTATGACAAAGTGCTTGGTCTGCACGATCTCGTGCTGCACGACTATGGCCCCGGCCGCCGCTTTGGCAGCGTGCATGTAGAAATGGACTGTCGGGAAGATCCGCTGCTCTGCCACAATATCATCGACGATATCGAACGGCACTTCAAACAGCAGCACGGTGTTGACCTCGTGATCCACTATGATCCCATCGTGACCGGTGACGAAGAGCTCGATCATATGCGCTGTTTTGTGCAGGACATCTGCTCTGGTATCGACAGCAGGCTCTCTGTCCACGATTTCCGCATGGTGCGCGGCCCCAGCCACACCAACCTCATCTTCGATCTGGTTGTCCCGTTCGACCTGCAAAGCAAGACGGCGGAGCTTCAGGCTGTGATCAATGAGCATCTGCAGGAGGAA
This sequence comes from uncultured Oscillospiraceae bacterium, assembly GCA_964620855.1. GTDB lineage: Bacteria > Bacillota > Clostridia > Oscillospirales > Oscillospiraceae > CAKTOF01. The sequence goes on along the minus strand of CAZUKJ010000061.1, from coordinate 5,524 downwards.
AGCCACAAGTATTACACGGTCATTACCTTCGATGATGACATCTTTCACATATCGGCCGATACGCCAACGACATAACAAGCCGCCCCTCGGTATGATCGAACTCATACGGAGGGGCGTTCTTTCTTATTCTGTCTGAACCGGCCTACGCTTACTGCAGCAGGCTTTCAATGAAGCGGATTCGGTTGTCTACGCAGCTGCGGGTAATTTTTGCGTTGAGCGCGTTGTCAAATCCGTGCATTGTTGCCGGCACGTCGTGCAGTTCCACCTCGACGCCCAACTCCGTCAGCCGCTTTGCATATTCGAGTCCGCCGTCTCTGAGGCAGTCAAATTCAGCCAGTTCGATATATGTCTTCGGGATCGGCGACAAATCCTCGTTCAAAACAGTAATAACGCCGCCGTTATTGAACCAAGCGTCATAGATTTTGGCGTCTTCGGAATTGCAAAGCGGCGTATCCGTGTAGCGGATCATGGAATCCCGGCTTCTGTCGGTGTCGCAGGCCGGGTACATCAGGAAGTTGCCCTTGGGCGCAAGGCCGTACGCTTCATGCATTCTCAGCGATGTCGTCACCGTGAGATAGCCGCCGGCAGAGTCACCGCCGATCACAAGGTTGTCCATGTCAATTTCAAGCCGTTCTTTGTTCTTCATCAGATATTCCAGGCCCATAAAGCAGTCATCCGGCGCAATCGGATACTGATAGTTGGGTGCGACTCTGTAGTCAATCAGGAAGACCTTCGCGTCAAGTCTGAGCGCATATTCCTTCGCCAGATCAATGTGATATGGTGCATGCGGGAAGACGAAGCCGCCTCCGTGAATGTTATACACAACCCGTTTTGTCCTGCTGTTTTTCGGTTTCAGCATGAACATCTCCACGCCATGGTCCAGCGGGATGATCTCGCAGTCGAGCCGCTCGTCATTGAGCATCTTCTTCCCCATTTTCCTGAGCATCTTCTGCAGCAGCGGTGCGATCGCCTTCGGCAGCTTCGGGATATTATGGCAAAACGGCAGCAGTTCTTCATCAATGGCATATTTTATTTTTTTAGCCATACCTCAAAATCCTTTCTCTTCGGTGGTTAGACTGATCAAAAGATAGCATAAAAATATGAACGATTCTACCATCCCGGCAGCGCAGCGCCCAAAACAGCAAAAATTATCAGGTGCTGCGCTTTTTTCGACAAGTTATGCTTCCGCAAGCCCCAATGTCAGGATGCCGAGATTGTCGGCATAGATCTCGTCAAACTGCGCCAGCGGCAGCGGATTTTCCCCTTCTCCGCACTCGATGGTGTAACCGGGGCGGTTGTACTGCTGAATAAACCAGTCCTTGTAGCCGGCAAAGCCGGAGGCGTACGGCGTCTGCTCAAGCGTGTAGCCGCTGACGCGCTGGAATTTCTGTGCAATCGCCTCGGCGCGCGGCGGATCAAAGTCCAGAAACTTCCAGTAGATGACCCTGCCCTGCGTATGGTACGACAGCGTCAGATCCGGCTCAATCTGCTGCGTCAGACGATACAGCGCTTCCGGCTCCGGCTCCGTCAGCGGCGCCTGCCCGACAAAGTCCCGCGGCCCGGGGCGGTCAAATCCCTGCTCGTATTTGATTGCCTTCGCCTGTTCCCACTGCGCAGGATACTGCAAATTCAGATCCACGCCGTTCAGGTTGGCCTTCCACCCGTCCGGGAACGGGATCTCCGGGTAGTTTTCGGCCAGCAGAGCCGCCTGCGCCGTCTCTTCCGGTGTCGCCGCACCGGTCACGAGATCCACGCCGTCCGGATTGACCATCGGCGCAAGGTAGAGCGTAGTGCGCGCAAACAGCTCCCTGGCGGACTGCCCAAACAGCTCCCCGCCCGACACAAATGCCGCGCAGTACTGCTCCAAAAACCGCATCACAACCGGCGTCGTGATCCATTCATTGGCGTGGTGTGACGCATTGCAAAGCGTCCGTCGACTTCCAGAGCCCATGGTCACCAGCCAGACCGGCCTGCCGTATTTTGTCCGGGCAATGCGCTCCGTTTTTAAAAACGGATAGCGCACCGTCAGCCCACGCAGGCACAGCTCAAGCACCCCGGATGTAAACGGCACATCTGTCGGCACAATCGAAAAGCCCAGCGGGATTACCAGAAGCGACCCGATCCGCAGATTGTGGGGATCGCGGTCGGGGTTGGCCGCTGCAATGGCAGAGACCGTCGTCTCATATTCGCGGGAAAGCCGATAATATGTATCACCACGCTCAACACGGTGGATCTGATACCCCATCAGATACGGCGACAGCGCTTCGCGTGTTCGTGTATCCAACTGTCCTGTTTCCGGCAGCCCGCTCCTGCGCTGAAACACTTCCGGCGATGCCGCACCGGCACGCCGCAGCGCCAGTGTCCATAATTCTTCCATCCATCATCCCTCCCGGCCATTCTATGCCGCAGAAGGCGCCGCCGTGAAAAAAATCGGAGACCCCTCCGGGTCTCCGATTCATCGGCTCAGTTTGCTTCGTAGAACGCCTTCATGGCCTTCATTGTCATATAGCAGTCAAGCTTGCTGACCAGCTCATACGGTGCATGCATCGACAGCACCGGAACACCGGCGTCGAGCGTGTCGATGTTGCGGTTGGCCATGTAGGCGGCAACCGTACCGCCGCCGCCCTGGTCGACCTTGCCCAGCTCGCACATCTGCCAGAGGACTTCCGCCTCGTCAAACACCTTGCGGACATACGCCACCAACTCAGCAGATGCATCCGAAGCGCCGGACTTGCCGCGCGCACCGGTGTACTTGCACAGAGAAATGCCGTAGTTGAGTCTGGCGGCATTGCGGCGTTCACAGACCTCCGGATAGGTCGGGTCGAGGCCCGCAGAGACGTCGGCCGACAGGCAGATGGAATTTTCAAAGCAGCGCTTGAGCGCAACACCCTGCGTGACGCACAGATCATCCATGAACGTCTCAAACACCTCGCTCTGCATACCGGAGACGCCCACCGAACCAATTTCCTCTTTATCTGCCAGCACGCACACCGCAGTCAGCTCCGGGGTATCCATGTTCAGCAGCGGCTCAAACTCGGCGTAGGCACAGACACGGTCGTCGTGGCCGTAAGCAGCGATCATGCTGCGGTCAAGGCCCACCTCGCGCGCCTTCAGCGACGGGACGAGCGAAAGCTCGGAGGAGATGAAGTCAACCTCCGTCATGCCGTACTTGGCATTGAGCAGCTTCAGAACAGCCAGCTTGACGCGGTCAGAGCCCTCGTCGGCATCCGGCGTAGAGCCGATGAGCGCATTGAGCTGCTCGCCGGACACGCCTTCGGCAAGAGACTTCTTCATCTGGTCGGCAGCCAGGTGCGGCAGCAGATCGGAGATGTAAAAGATCGGGTCGGCATCGTCTTCACCGATATTGACATTGATCGTGGTGCCATCTTTCAGGCAGACAACGCCGTGCAGCGCCAGCGGAATGGTCGTCCACTGATATTTCTTGATGCCGCCGTAGTAATGCGTCTTGAGCAGGGCCAGCTCACCGTCTTCATAGAGCGGGTTCGGCTTGAGATCCAGACGCGGAGAGTCGACATGCGCCGCCGCAATGTGCGCGCCGTGCGACAAATCCTTCTTGCCGATGACGGCAAAGACGACCGACTTGCCGCGATTGTTGTCATAAACCTTGTCACCCGGCTGAAGCGGCATACCCGGCTCATAGGCACGGAAGCCCGCAGCCTCGGCCTGACGGATCGCCTCAGTCACCGCCTCGCGCTCAGTCTTACCGGCGTCCATGTAGTTCATATAAGCGCGGCAGTAGCGCTCCATCTCGGCACTGTCCGCCTCGCTCATGCAGTCGTAGCCGTTCTTCTGGGTGTAAAACAGGTCATTTTTGATCTCACTCATTGCAATTACCTTCCTTGTTGAGTATTTTTTGATACAGGGCATCGCAGCGCAGGCCGAATTCCTCGGCCGTTGCGCAGTCGTTGACCAGAGTTTCCGTGCAGTGTTGTGCAAAATATTCGTTTGGTTTCTGCGCTTCGATCCGCATCCGGGCATACTCCTCGGTGATACCCTCGCGGGCGATCAGGCGCCTGACGCGCTCTTCAACCGGCGCGATAACCGCAACCGTCACATCGCAGTGCCGTTCGAGTTCTCCGCCGAGCAGGTTGATCGCGTCAACCGCAACGGCAATCCTTCCCGCAGCACGCGCCGCTTCAATGCGCCGATCCACTTCCTCGTTGATAAACGAAATGATGATTCCATCGAGATCCGCAAGCGCCTTGGGATCCTGAAACACAATCTGTCCAAGCTTCTTGCGTTGAAGCCTCCCGTTTTCAATCACGGTCGGAAAGCGCGCCTGCAGCGCGGCGATCAGGTCACGATTCGTCTCAAGCAGTTCATGATAGACCGCATCGCAGTCGATCACTTCGCCGCCAATCGCCGCGAGCCGATTGAGCGCCGTCGTCTTGCCGCAGCCTGTGCCGCCGGTAATACCGATGATCTTCATGCTTCTTCCTCCCCGGAGACAATATGGAATCCAGCCGCTTTTTTCAGCCGGTTCTGCACCGCGTAAGCTACGCCGCCGCCTTCCGGGCAGCGCGCAAAAATATGGCTGGCACATTCGCTGTCAAATCCGCGCAGCGCCGCAAACAGGCCGCGCGCCAGCGTTTCCGGATCCTCGCCGCTGCCGTAGGCCGTCGGATTCAGGCCCTCATAGAGCGGCAGTTCCTCGGCAAAGCACAAAACGGCATCACCGGGCTGAAAGTGCCGCCGGATATATGCAGCCGCCTGCTCCGAGTTGCCGGAGACGATCACAACCTCGCCGGACGGAGCATAGTGCTTGTACTTCATACCCGGTGCACGCACCACGGCGTCCGGTGCCAGTTCTCCAAGCACTGCGGGATCGACGATGATCTCGCCCAACACCTCGCGCAGCTGTTCCGGGGTGATGCCGCCCGGGCGCAGCAGGCGGGGCACCTCGCCTGTCAGATCCACGATCGTCGATTCCACCCCGACGCGGCAGTCGCCGCCGTCGACGATCAATTCAATTTTCCCGTCCATATCATGCAGCACATGCTGCGCCGTCGTCGGACTGGGCTTGCCGGACGTATTGGCCGACGGCGCCGCAATCGGCACACCGGCCGCCCGGATGATCGCGCGTGTCACATCGTTATCCGGGCATCGGACCGCCACGGTATCAAGTCCCGCCGTTGTGCGGCGCGGGATCGAGTCGCGGCACGGCAGCACCATCGTCAGCGGGCCCGGCCAGAACCGATCTGCCAGCCGATAGGCCGCCTCCGGCACATCGTGGCAAAGGCTGTCCAGCTCGGCCGATTCTGCAATGTGCAGGATCAAAGGGTTGTCCTGCGGGCGTCCTTTGGCCTCAAAAATCTTCAAAACGGCGTCTGCATCGAGGCCGTTTGCGCCGAGACCGTACACCGTCTCCGTCGGGATGGCGACGAGGCCGCCGGCTCGGATCACCGCCGCAGCCTTCGCTGCAGTTCCCGGCGCGGCCGCATGTAAAAGTTCTGTTTTCATACGCCGCCCGCCTCGCTTTGTCTGAGTTTTTCCGCCTGATCGG
>CAZUKJ010000060.1:0-8557 GCA_964620855.1 uncultured Oscillospiraceae bacterium | reverse complement strand
AAAACCCATAGCGGCGCGAAGAAAAGATTTAGCCTGACCAAGAACGGTAAGGTCAAGCGCGCCCACGCCTTTAAGAGCCACATCCTCACCAAGAAGGACACCAAGCGCTGCCGTCGTCTCCGTTCCGGTGCGTATGCCGACAGCACCAACGAGGCCGCGATCAAGAAAATGATCCCTTACAAATAAGGGTTGACGTCACGAATAGGAGGATAAGAACCAATGGCTAGAGTCAAAGGCGCAATGATGACGCGCAAGAGAAGAAATAAGACCCTCAAGCTCGCGAAGGGCTACTGGGGCAGCAAGTCCAAGCACTTTAAGATGGCGAAGCAGCAGCTCAAGAAGAGCGGCGTCTACGCTTATCGTGACCGCAAGCAGAAGAAGCGTGACTACCGTCAGCTCTGGATCGCCCGTATTTCTGCGGCGGTCAAGCCGTACGGCATCAACTACTCCCGCTTCATGAACGGCCTGAAGAAGGCCGGCGTCGTTATGAACCGCAAGAGCCTGTCTGAGCTCGCGATCCATGACGCTGAGGCGTTTGCCGCGCTCGTTGAGACTGCGAAGGCCCACATCTAATCCATAGAAACAAATATCCGCACGGCTTTGCCGTGCGGATATTTTTTGTTTGGCTTACAAGAATTGAGGCGCGACGCTCACAGTATGAAATCATCCTGTGGACAGGATTCAGAGTGTCAGCTGCATGCCGGTGGAAAGCGCCTGGATGCGCTCACCCATAATGTCTTTCAGCAGCGCGAAGGGATGTTCGCCGGTGCAGTGACAGGTGTAAAACTGTGTCGGGTATTCCAGAAGACGTCGGCCAAGCGATTGGACAAAGTCATCGGAAACTGCGCCTTTGACGGCCAGATGAAATCCGGAGATCACAAAGTCCGGCGCACGGCCGAAGAGTTCGATGGCTCGCTCTAAAATATTGACAATGCCGCAGTGTGCGCAGCCGCCGAACAGGAACATCTTCCCGTTTTCCTCAATCAAAAGATTCTGCTCATGCGTGAACGCGTCCGGGAATCCGTTTTCGAGCAGGGAGGTGTTGATTGAGGAGCAGAACTCTGTGCCGCACACGGCAGAAAACAGATGCGCGTTAGAGGCAATGCGGTAGTGATCCGCTGTTGTCACAATCTGCGGATGACGGCGCAGGTTTGCGGGAAGGCCGATTTCTTCGCCGTCTGTGGAAGTGTGATGTTGAAATGCCCCGGGTGCTATGTAGACCGGCGCGGTTTTGTTGCGGCGGAAAAAAATGTCCAGACCGCCGCCGTGGTCGTAATGCCCGTGAGAGAGTACTGCATAATCGACCTGAGAGAGGTCGATCCCCAGCACTTGGGCATTCTGAGCAAACTGTGCACCAGGCCCCATGTCAAGCAGGATGCGCTCGGACTGTGTCTCAAGCAAAATACTCAGACCGTGTGCATGGGCAAATTCTTCGGAGCAGGCGGTGTTTTCCAAAAGGACAGTCAGTTTCATCGTTCGTGTCTCCTTTGCTGCGTTGGGAAAATCATAGCATATTTGACTGCAGAACACCAGTGATGCGGATAAAAAAAGGGCGGAGAGTAAGTTCTCCGCCCCAAGATGCTGTTTTAGCAGCCGCAGCCGCAGTTGTTCTCACAGCCGCAGTTGTTGTTGCCGCCCCAAACCACAATGATCAGGATCAGAATGATGATCCACCACCAGCTGTTGCCAAACGCGCAGATACCGGAATTGCAGGACATAGAATTGACCTCCTGATTTGATATGATGTTGAGCAGTGCTCGCTGCTCTCATTCCATAGTATTCAGATTCGGCTGTTTGGTGAGGGCGCAGCGGGTTGAAAATATGTGCATGAAAAGATTCCCCGGCAGTATCCAACTGCCGGGGAATTCGGATTCAGGACAGTCTGGTACCGACAACCTTGCAAAGCGCTTTATCGGCGGTCTCCTGCGTGAATGTACCATCTGCAATCAGATCGTCGAGCAGGATCTGACCGGATTGCTGGTCGGTACAGAACAGGCTGTAGTATGACAGATAGACCATACGGCCGCGGGTAAATGTTCCGGTGGTGTAAGTGTCGATCTCCGCCTGATGATACAGGCCGAGCGAAACGCAGTCCGTCAGAAGCGTGGAATAGACAAAATCGACATCTTCTTCATAGTTGAGCGCACGCATCATGAACGCGATGTATTGCTTGGCGGTGATTTGAAGATTCGGCTTGAATTGGGTCTCGGAATAGCCTTTGGTGAAGCCCATGTCATAGGCATAAGCGACATAGGGATAGCCCCAATTGTCCTCGGCGATATCCGTGAACGGATGCGTGCCGGTATAGGCAAGTGCTTCATCCTCCAGACCCATGATGCGGAGAAAGACGACAAGGCCCTGCAGCCGAGTCGCATTTTTCTGCAGCTCGTAGCCGCTTGCGTAGCCAAGGAACAGGCCCAGCTCCTTTAAAACATCGGCTCGTGAAGCAATGTTCACCGCATCAGACGACTGCAAAGAATACGGGCCGTTGATGATGACTGCAGCAGTTTCTGAGGTGATGAAGATACCGCCATCTGTGTTGTCGTCTTTCATGTAAAACATCCGCGCTGTCAGCGGCTGATACTCGCTGAGCCGGGTGGCGGCGCTGACATTGATCAGGTGATCACTGTCGGAGTAAGCAGTGCCGCTTGTAAGCAGGAGTTTGGTGCCGGGTTCGAGTGTCAGAATGTCGCCGTATTTGAGAATCAGTTCGCCGTCTGTGCGGCGCAGCTGCGTGTTGGCTTCGTCGCGCTGCTGATTATAAGCACCGATTGCCTCCGTCAGCGAGAGGAGACTCTGGCTGTACACCGCATTCAGTGCCTGTGTAGCCTGATAGTTCAGCCGGTTGAGCAAAAGCGGCTTATAGACCTCCGTCAGATAGCTCAGGCTGATGACGGGATCGGCGGCGTCACCGGGAACGGTGGCATTGACTGACGCTCCGATCGAAACAGAAACGATCAGTGCGCACAGTACGATCAGACAACCGATGCGCTTCATGATAAACGCCCCTCGTTGACCCGGTAGGACAGCGTCATCAGGCTGTCGAGGAAGATGACGTTTTCTATGGTGACGTTCGGATCGCTGACAGTGACCTCCTGCTTGGTGAAGTTCCAAATGCCGCGGATGCCGTCGGCAACAAGCTGATCGGCGATCTCCTGCGAGATGGAGCTTGGTACGGTCAGAACGGCAATGTCTGGATGCTGCTCGGCAACAAAGCTGTGCAGCGTATCTGCGCTCTGTACAGTCAGCGAATGGATTGACTCACCGATGAGCGCGGGATCTGCGTCAAACGCACCAATGAGATGGATGCCGCAGGAATCAAATTCAAAGTTGTTGATCAGTGCGCGGCCGAGGTTGCCGCAGCCAATGATGACGGCGGTCAGGTTTTCGTTCAGGCCGAGAATGTCGCTGAGTTCCTCAAGCAGTTTGGGAACGTTATAGCCGTACCCCTTCTGGCCAAATTCGCCGAAGCAGCCAAAGTCCTGACGCACCTGAGAGGCAGTCAGACCAAGCAGCTCCGCCAGCGCAGAGGAGGAGATGCGCGCGACGCCCTGCTCGTTGAGCGTGTGCACGCAGCGATAGTAACGCGGCAGACGGGCAATGACAGGATTGGCAATGTATCGTTTTTTCATCGGTATTCGCACCTCGGATTCGACAATAATTCATTTTATAGTTTATATGAATCCGGTTCAAAAGTCAATTGTTCGGGAAAACAGTTCGTCCAGTGTCCCAAATTCATAGCCAAGATTCTCCCATTGTGTGAGCAATTCGTCAAGGATTTCAGCGTTTGTGGCAGAAGTGGCGTGCAGCAGAACAACTGCGCCGTTGTGAATTCTGCCGATCAGCTTGGAAAAGGCTTCTTCCTGCGTTGGCTGTGCGTCGTTGTTCCAGTCGACATAGGCCAGACTCCAGAAGACGGTCTGGTATCCCATTTGCTGCGCCAAGCGCAAATTGTCCTCGCTGTAGCAGCCCTGCGGCGGACGGTAATATCGCGGCATTTGTTCACCGGTCACCTCCTGATACAGGGCTTCCAATGACGCAAGCTCTTCCTGGAATGCGCTTTCATCCGAGATTTTAGACATGTCATAGTGGTGATAGGTGTGATTCCCCACTGTATGACCTTCTTCCACCATCCTCCGGACCAGATCCGGTGCGGTTTCCAAATAGTTGCCGACCAAAAAGAATGCCGCGGGAACCTGATGCTCGGCCAAAACATCGAGGATTTGTGATGTATACCCGTTTTCATAGCCTGCGTCAAAGGTCAGGTAGATCTTCATTTCGGTTGTGTCGCCAATGTAAACGCTATCGTATTCATCGAGTACCTGCTGTGAGACAGTCCCCGTTGGAGTCTGTCCTTCCTGACGAAAGCTCAGCCCCCAGGAACCGGCTTCAACGCTGGGGGATGCGGCCGTGCGCAGCAGGGCAATGGCCGCAAGCGCTGCCGCAATGACGCAGACAGCGCGTTTTTCTTCTTTTCTGGATAAAAACATAAGCCCGACCTCCCATAGCAAATGTATGGGACAAGTCGGACTTGTATGTTTTCCTGATCAATTTTTTTCCAGAGCCGGCAGACAGGCTTTGAGCCGTTCAAAGGTTTCTTCACTGATATCGTGTTCGATGCGGCAAGCGTCCTCGAGAGCAACATCATGGCTGACACCAATCGAGATCAGAAGCCGGCTGAGCACTTCGTGGCGCTCATAGACTTTTTTCGCAACCGACATGCCCAGCTCGGTCAGTGAGATATGGCCGTTCGCGTCGACGAGAATGTAGCCGTTTTCACGGAACTGCTTCATCGCGACGCTGACGCTGGGCTTGGAAAAGCCAAGTTCATTGGCAATATCAACAGAACGAACCTCACCAAGCCGCTCCTGAAGGATCAGAATGGTCTCTAGATAGTTTTCGCCGGATTCCATGATTTTCACGATGAATCACCCCTTTTCAAGTGGCTTTAGTATAACACATTTCCTTAGTTTACGCAATTACTCCGTTTTGGCCTGCTTGCGTTTTCTGCGCGGCAGCGAAGGCAGCAGTGAAGTTTCTCCACGACTGATAAACTGATTGATCACGCCGCCGAAGAACAGAATGCACATACAAAAATACAGCCAGAGCATTGCCAGCACGATCGTGGTCAGACTGCCGTAAACCCGGGAATAGTTGCTGAAATGTTCCACATAGAGTGAAAACAGTGCGGAAAAGCCCAACCAACCCAGTGCGGAGACGACGGCGCCGGGAAGACAGTATCGAAACGGCATATGCTTATTGGGAAAAACCCGAAAGATCATAGTGAACAGCAGGATCAGATATCCGATGATCAGCCCGTATCGCGCCTGCATCAGAAAGATTGTGATACCGGCCAAAGAGGGGAATCGGGTTAGGACGGCCGATTCGATTTTCTGGCCAAACACATAAAGACCAAGCATCAGAATAATTGCGATCAAAAACATGATCATGTAGATCAGGGCGAGAAGCCGCTTGAAGAAGTAGGAACGCTTTTCTTCCGTATGATAGATGGCGTTAATTCCATCCATCAAACCAATGATTCCGCGCGAAGCAGACCAAAGAGCGGCGATTGCCGAGATCGAAATGGCAGCGCCTGTGTTGAGAGAGAAGGCATCTCTCGTAAAGTATTCAACCAAAGGGTCCAATGCATTGGGAAGAAGCTCCTGCAGCAAGGAGATGAAATCCTCGGTGGAAAGGGGCGTTCGCTGCAGCAGGGAAAGGATCAGCATCAGCGCCGGGAAAACAGCCAGGACGATAAAAAATGTCGCGTTGCCGGCATAAATCGGAACCTGATATGCATTGATGCGAGTGACCAGAGAACGGATTTTTACGAATTTCAAATTCAGGGCCCCCTTCGTTTCGGCATCAGCATGGAATCGCGTAATTATATTCTACGACAATACTGAGAAAACAGCAATAATAAATATTGCAAAGCAGGAAATGCTTGGTTATGATGAAGATAATCCAATCACAGCAGGAGGTAATATGATGGAAACCAGACCGTATGTCAGTTGGCAGCTGATCGGCGATTTTATGAAAGCGGCCTTTGAGGCCAAAGGAATTCCGGCGGAGGATGCTGCAATTTGTGCAGAGATTTTGATGGAGTCGGACCGTCGCGGCATCGAGTCGCACGGCGTCAACCGTTTTAAGCCGATCTATATCGACCGCATCGATGCCGGTATCCTGAATCCGGTGACAGAGTTTGAAATCGTGAAGGAAACGCCGACGACGGCGGTTGTGGATGGTCATAACGGTATGGGCATGGTGATCGGCCACCGCTGCATGACCATGGCGATCGAAAAAGCAAAAAAATTCGGCCTTGGCATGGTCGCCGCCCGCAATTCCACGCATTACGGCATCGCCGGTTATTATGCCACGATGGCGACGCAGAACGATATGATCGGCCTGACCGGCACCAATGCGCGCCCGTCCATCGCGCCGACCTTCGGTGTGGAGAACATGATGGGTACGAACCCCCTGACCTTCGGTATCCCGACAGACGAGGAATTCCCGTTTGTGCTCGACTGCGCGACGAGTATCGTGCAGCGCGGCAAGATCGAATTCTATGATCGGGAAGGCAAGGACACACCGGCCGGCATGGTTATCGCCCGAGACGGCAGCACGATGACGGATTCCGGCGAGATTTTGAAAGCGCTCGTGGCAGGTGAGGCAGCGCTCACGCCGCTTGGCGGCATTGGTGAAGATCTGGCCGGTTACAAGGGCTACGGCTACGCCGCAGTCGTCGAGATTCTCTCGGCAGCACTGCAGGCCGGCAGCTTTATGAAGGCGCTGACAGGTCTCGATGAGAACGGCAATAAGATCCCTTACCCGCTCGGCCACTTCTTCCTTGCGATCGACACAAATGCGTTTGTCGGTGCAGAGAGCTTCAAAAAGACAGCGGGTGACATTTGCCGCGCACTGCGCGCCTCGGAAAAGGCGCCCGGCTGCGACCATATCTACACTGCAGGTGAGAAAGAATATCTCACTTGGCTTGAACGCAAGGATAAGGGTGTCCCGGTCGGCGTCGCTGTGCAGAAAGAGCTGACGGCTGTGCGTGATGCGCTGAATCTCCCGTTCCATTTCCCGTTTGAAGATTGATAGCAAAATGGAAAGCGGGTGGGATACGCTTGGCTATATGCTGCTGTTTGGTTTTTTCCTGACTACGCTGCTCGGCACGGCGGTTGGTGCTCTGATTTACGTTTTCGTCATGCGCCGCCGAGGATAATCAAAGAAAAATCCCGCTGGATCGCTCCAGCGGGATTTTTATGTTGGGAAGAATTACTTCTTGCCGCCCATGCCGGCAGCAGCGAAGTACGGGCCGCCGAACTGATCGGCGCACTCCTGCTTGGTGGCAGCCAGAGCCTCAACGTCAATGGCGTTGAGAGCAGCCATGACAGCCTCACGATCCAGCGGCTTGAGGCCCAGGATCTCACGAGCTTCGGCCGGGGTAGCGACCTCGCCGCCAAAGGCCTCGACAGCCTTCGCAGCGCGCTCAACGAGCATCATGTTGGTAGCCGGGATCTTCTTGCCTTCCTTGTCGTAGCCGTAGACAACGTTGTCTTCCATGCCGACGCGGATGGAGCCGCCGTTGGCCAGAGCAGCGAACATGACCGGGAGGTGGCCCTTGCCGGTGCCGAACGCAGACCAGGTGCACTCCTGCGGGAGCTTGCCCTGAGCCTGGAGGCTGTGCATCTCGTCGAGGAGGATCTGCAGGGAGCGCGGATCAGCATCCATGCCGCCAACGACGCCCAGGCAGAACTGGAAGTGCAGCGGGGCCTTCACGAAGCCCTTCTTCCAGTAGATGCCGACAGCGCGCAGAGCGGCGAAGTCGAAGATTTCGAACTCCGGCTTGATGTCCTTCTCGATGTACAGGGTGCCGAGGTCGGACAGGAAGGTCGGGGAGTTGTGGAAAACGCCGCCCGGGATGCCCCAGTTGAAGGAGGAGGCGTCAAAGGTGCCCATCTCGATGCCCGGGACATGCTTGTGGTGCTGCATACGCATGGCGTTGCCGTACGGAGAGTCGTCGGAAACGCGGTTGTCACCGGAAGAGGTGCAGTTGACGATGATGTCGCAGTCCTCGTAGGAGCGGATCGCCTTGATGGTCTCGTAGAACTTGACCGGATCCATAACGCCGTTGCCGTCGTCGTCACGCATGTGCAGGTGAGCAACGGAAGCGCCGAGCTTCCAGCACTCGTAAACCTGAGCAGCGATCTCAGTCGGGGTCTCCGGGATGTTGTAGCCAGCCGGGGTAACAGCGCCGGTCATAGCGGCGGTAATGATAGTCTTGGCCATTGGAATCAATCCTTTCATGTAATTTGCGCTACTATTGTAGCACAGATTTCTGGGATTTTAAATCCCTATTTGAAGAGAACGGTGTACTTGTTCCCGGTAGGGAATTACATACGCTCGTGCATCTTCAGCACGTTGATGATGAGGTTGTCGCGGAAGGAGGCGATCTCCGGCTTGGTGTTGCCGATGGCCTTCGGGAAGTTCTCCAGGAGCGGGCCGATCTCGTCGCCGGACTGGTCAGCCCAGGTTTCCGGAACCTTCTTCATGT
>CAZUKJ010000059.1:0-8595 GCA_964620855.1 uncultured Oscillospiraceae bacterium | reverse complement strand
GGCGCGGTGGTAGGCAATGAGGAACGGATTGCCACGGCGCTTTTGCGCCTCGCAATGACAAAGCTGAGAGTGCGATGCGAGTATTCGCACACCCATCCTTTCCAGTCATTCCTTGCGCACCGATGTCGGTAAAACACAGTAAAGCTCCCAAATCTGTCATTGCGAACCAGCGCGCACGCTGGTGTGGCAATCCGTACTCCCCGAGGGAGAAGAAACGAGAGCGGACGGAAGAAAAGGAAACGGATTGCCACGGCGCTTTCGCGCCTCGCAATGACACGGTTGGATGTGCAGTGCAAAAATGACGGGGCGCGGTGCGGGATCGCTGGAAGGCGGGCGATCGCAGATCGCCCCTACCGGCGCGGTTGGCGGCGCTGTACTTCAATCGGCTTTTCTCTCCCTCAGTCAGCCGTACCGGCTGACAGCTCCCTCATCAGAGGGAGCCATATTGGCGCTGTGCAAATTAAGCAACCGAGCGAAGCGAGGCTCTTAGCACCTCGCAGAGGGAGCCATATTGGCGCTGTGCGCCGTACAATGACAGCTTTGGGATCTGGTGAACCAGGCGGCGATTCCTGCCGCCGGGCGGAGAGCAGAAAAATGCCGCCCGGGTGACCGGGCGGCGGTGTAAAAAGCGGGATTATTTGGCGGTGAGGACGAGCTTGCCCTCGTAATGCTTGCCGGCTTCGAGCGCGGCGGGCTCGCCATCGACGGTGAGCGTCAGTGCCTTGCCCTCGGGGGCAGCCAGAACGGCATGTTCGCCGATGGTGAGGCTGGCGAGCAGGTTCTCGCCCTCTGCAGTCCAGACGGCGTTGCCTTCGAGCACAACGTGCACATCGTTGACGCCGTTGGCGTACGGGACATTGGTGACGTGGCCAAGGTAGTAATACTGCTCCTGTGTGAAGAGGTTATTCGGGCGGCCGAACTCGTCGACGTGCTTCGAGGTGGTCGAGGTGATGCTGCCGGTGAGCGAGGCGCCTTCGCCGAGCGTAACGGTCAGCGGTTCGCCCTGACCGCGGCTGCCGTCGCCGACATTGCGGTAACCGGTGGCGTTGTAGATGCTGCCGGTGAGCGTGCAGTTGGTGAACTTCGCGGTGACCTTGTCGCTGCCGGCCTGCGGGACGCACTCGTAGTCGAGGCCCGGGAAGCCCGGATGCTCAAAGAACTCGTGGTTGAACACCGGACCATCGTGCGGCTGGATGAGAACGCCGTTTTCATCGTAGATGTCCGGCTTGAACGCGCCGCCGACGGCCTTGTCGTCGTTGTCGATCATCTGCAGGATCACGCCATCTTTCGGGTTGAGGTAGCTGTTGTCGACGACGATATCCGAAGAAGTCGAGCGGATGAGGAAGGTGGCATAGTCGGTGTTGCAGATCGTGCCGTCAAGGACATTGATGTTGGTCGGGTAGTGGAACATGAAGCCCCAGCCGTCGGACTCGATGCGCGTCGGCTTGCCCTTGCCCTCGATCGGCTCGAAGATCGGCTCATCGTACCAGAACACGTCATACTCCGGCTCCATGCGGCCGTCCCAGCCGGGGGCCATGCGGCCGGTCGGGACACGGTACTTCTTCTTCGGGACGATTGTGCCGTTCGAGGAGGCCAGCGTGATCGTGCCGCCGATGCCGACGATGGCGTAGGTACCGACGTAGAACTCCGCGCCATGGAAGAATTCGTCACAGCAGCAGCAGTAGACGCCGTAGCCCGGGCCGTAGCGGCGGACGAACGGATTGTCGATCATGTTGCCCTCGCCGATCAGAGTGATCTTCGAGTCAACCACGAAGAGCGCGAGCTCTTCGCCGCCGTCGGTGGAGATAACGCCCCAGTCGTTGGCGTAGCAGTCGCAGTTGGAGATGGTGAAGGTCGACAGCGTGCCCATCAGGTTCGAGCCGCGGGCAGAGCCGGGGAGGCCGAGCACCCACGGGGGCGCGACCATCTTGATAAAACCGGCGGTGTTGCGGTAGCCGGCGTAGAGCGTGCCGCCCATGCACTTGTAGGTGGAGTTTTTGAGCAGGCAGTCGGCGCCCGAGTCGATGTAGAGCACCGGCTTGGCAACGCCGCGGGTAAACAGGTAACTGTCTTCGATCTTCAGCTTGGAATCCTTGAACGCGCAGATCATGGAGCCGAGACCGTTGAAGTCGCAGACCTTTTTGCCGTCGGAGTCGGTGTCGGCAATGAAGCGGCTGTTTTTGACGGTGTAGTCGGAGTTGATGACCATCATGTGGCTGAAGCTTGCGGTGCGGGATTCGACGGTGACGCCGTCCATGCCCTTGTCTGTGACTTCGCCGCCGACAAAGACCGGACGCACGCTCTGCTCTTCGCAGATCGCACCGTCACGCACGACCAGACCGGCGCGGTACGGCTCGCGGCCGCGGCCGGTGAACTCGGCCGGGGACTCGGCAAAGGCGTCCGTCAGAACAAGAACGGCATTTTCGCCCTCAATCTTGCCGTTGATCTCCTGCTCGACGCCGTCGACGACGAGGGTGGCCAGTTTCTCACCAAAGGGGATGTGTCTTGTGTCCATAGTTGACTCCTTTCCTGCGGATGCAGTAAAATTGATACTTTAATTATACCGTATGACAGGGGGTGATGACAATGGGTTTTTCGATGGCGGATCAGGAATCGGATAGATCGACGCTGACGCCGTTGACCTCCACGCCGCCGTCGGTGTGGATGAGCAGATATTTCACGCCGTCAATCGTGCGCGATTCGATCAGGTCGCCGCGCTCGGGGTTGAGCTGGATGACCACGTCCGGCGTGCGGACTTCGAGCTTCTTCAGGTCGACGAGGTTGCGCGGGCTCAGCTCGGCGTCTGCGCCGAAGGCCTCATCGTAGCCGACGGCGAACTTCGCCTGACCGGTTTCGCTTACGCCGCAGCTTTCCAGCACGGCGCGTACTTCGCGCTTCGAGAGCGTCAGAGGCTCGGTGACCTTATTGGCCTTGTGGTCAGCGATGATGCCGCTGAGCTGTGCGTGGACGTCTTTGACCTGCTGCAGGCTGTGTCCGCCGTCAAGCGCTGTCGAGAGCATGGCACGGAAGGTCTGCTTCTGCTCGTCGGCCGGCATGGGCGGCGTGGTGCGGAAGATGCCGTCGATGAACTCGGCGTGGTTATCGGCGGCGCTGTGAGAATAGTACAGTGCACCGTAGATGTTGCTCGCGCGGTCGTCAAAGGCGGGAAATACGAAGCCCAGCTCCGGCGCGGAGACGATCCAGTCGACGCTGCGCTTGTGGAACTCCCGCTGGTCGGAGTCGTAGCGCAGGGCAGGCTTGCTCATGCGGACCGGGCAGACTGCGCAGACGACATAGTCGAAGACGGTCTCGGAGGCGTCTTCAAGATCGGCGCCGTCTTTGCCGCGGAAGGGGACGTCATAGCTGTCGCAGGCGAGCAAGATGACATAGTTGCCGTCGAAGGTCAGATTGTCGATGACGCGGTGGAAGAAGGTCTCAACCGCATCGGCGTCAGACAGGTGGCTCGAGCGCAGCGACATGAGCATACCGTGCTCCTCGCTGCCTGCGACCTGCGACGTGCGAAACGAGATGTCGACAAGGTTCTTGCCGAGCGTGCCGGAGAGTGTGCGGCGGAAGATGGTCAGAAATTTTTCCGCCTCCTCGGCTTCCATCAGTGCCAGCGACTGGTCAAACATCGAGATGATTTCGCGGCTCTCGTTGACATAGCAGCCATGGATGCGGGTGATCGCACTTTTTTCGGGGCGGAGTCTGCGCCGCAGCTCCGCAATTTCTTTTTCGTTCATAGTGGCCTCTTTTCTTTTTAAGCAGATGAATTGTCAACAGTATAGCACATTTTGACTTGTTTTTCTACCGCGCGGCAATTCGCATTGAATTGTTTGGGACGAAGTGGTATAATTTTGAAATATAAAATATAAATGACACGATGCCTGTTGTATGCAGGCTGGCTGTGGGACACGCTTGATCGCGGCCCAATGCCCCGGGAAGGAGAGTGACGCCGTATGATCCGCGAGCGACTGACCAAACAGCAGGTTCTGACAATTCCAAATGCCATGAGCCTGTTTCGCCTGCTGCTGATCCCGGTGTATTTGTATCTGTATCTGACCAAAAAGGACTATACTGCGGCGATCGTGGTGATTGTGCTCTCTGCGCTGACCGACATTTTGGACGGCTGGATCGCGCGGCGCTTCAACATGATCTCTGATCTGGGTAAGTTTTTAGACCCCGTGGCCGACAAGCTGACGCAGGCCGCCATTTTGCTGAGCCTGAGCATGCGCTACAAGCGGCTGTTTGTTCTCTTCGGCCTGTTCGCGGCCAAGGAGATCACGATGCTTGTGTTCGGCAGCGTTGCGCTCAAAAGGACCAACACGATCAACTCCGCCAAATGGTACGGCAAGCTTGGTACCGTCGTGCTCGAAGGCTCGCTGATGGTGATGGTGCTGTTCCCGAATCTGCCGCTGGACGTCGTCAACGCGCTCGTTGTGGGTTGCTGCGCGCTTTTGGTTTTTGTGCTGGCGATGTATCTGCGCTTTTACATCCATCTGTTTCGCGCGTACGCGCAGTCCGGCGAAAAACAGGACAACCAGTAAAACAGGCTGCTCCGGGCCGCAGGGGATCTCCCTGCGGCCCGGTTTTTGCATAGGACTTGCCTTTGCCGCCGGTTTGTGGCACAATAATAGAAATTAACCACTGTATGCAGGGAAGAAAGGAGGCCGTCCGGATGAAGAACCGCCGCGTCTTTGAAATGCTCAAGACCTTTTCCAAAGGCGTCAGAGGGATGTTTGTGCTGGCGGTCATCGCTTCGGCGCTGAGCATTCTGCTCAACTTCATGACGCCGCAGATCATTCGCTTTACCGTTGACTCCATCATCGGCTCGGATACGCAGGCCATCCCGGCGGCCGCGCAGCGTCTGATGGCGCTGTTCGGCGGCAGAGAAGCGCTGCGGGAAAACCTGATCGTCTGCGCGGCCGGTGTTGTGCTGTGTGCTGTGCTCTCCGGACTGATGAACCGCGTCGCCCGCGTAAGCATTGCCAAAGGCACCGAGGGACTGATCCGGAGCCTGCGCCGTGCGCTGTTCCGCCACATTCAGTATCTGCCGTTTTCCTGGCACACGCAGAACCAGACCGGTGACATCATCCAGCGCTGTACATCCGACGTCGAGGTGCTGCGCAATTTCGTGTCGGCGCAGTGCATTGAAGTTGTCCGCACGGTGATCCTGCTGGCGATGGCGATGGCGCTGATGTTTACGATGAACATGACGCTTGCGCTCGTGTGTCTGGCGTTTATTCCTCTGATCGTCGGCTACTCGGCGTTTTTCCATACGCGCATTCACCGGCAGTTCCGGATTGCCGACGAGGCCGAGGGCGAGCTGATGGTCAAGGTGCAGGAGAATCTGACCGGCGTGCGCGTTGTGCGCGCGTTTGGCCGTGAGCGCTATGAGCTTGACGAATTTGACAGGAAGAACGACTACTATACCAACAAGTGGATCAGCCTTGGCTATACGCTCGGCTGGTTCTGGGGCGTGGGCGATGCGGCCAGCTGCCTGCAGATGCTCACGGTTATCTGCCTTGGCGCATACCTGACGGCGAAAGGACAGATGACGCTCGGCGAGATGCTTGCTTTCATCAGCTATACGCAGACGATGATGGGCCCTGTCCGCAGCCTCGGCCGCACACTGTCGGAGTTCACCAAGTCGACCGTCTCCGCCGAGCGGCTGAGCGAGATCCTGAGCGCCGAGCCGGAGCGCCCGTCGCCGGAGGAGATCTGCCCGGATCTGAAGCAGGACATCGTCTTTGACCATGTCAGCTTCGACTACGGCGGCCACGAGGTGCTCCACGACGTCAGCTTTACCATCCGAAGCGGACAGACCGTCGGCATCCTCGGCGCGACCGGCTCGGGCAAATCGACGCTGACCTATCTGCTCAACCGGCTCTACGACCTGCCCGAAGGCTGCGGCACGATCACCATCGGCGGCACGGACATCAAACACATCGACCGCGCGCATCTGCGCCGCGGCGTCGGCCTGGTGCTGCAGGAGCCATTCCTGTTTTCCAAGACGATTCTTGAAAATATCACTGCGGCCTCCGACGAGCGCAGCCTTGAAGCGGCGCGCGCTGCCGCGCAGGTCGCCTCCGTCGATAAGAGCATCCTGGGCTTCCGCGACGGCTACGACACCATTGTCGGCGAGCGCGGTGTGACCCTCTCCGGCGGCCAGAAGCAGCGCATCGCCATCGCGCGGACGCTGATGATGGGCTGCCCGATCATGGTCTTTGACGATTCGACCTCCGCTGTCGACATGGAGACCGATGCGGCCATCCGCGAAGCGCTGCGCGAAAACACCGACGCGGCAACCGTCATTATGATCTCGCACCGCATCAACACGCTCATGCAGGCCGATCAGATTCTTGTGCTTGAGGACGGCCGCATTACGCAGTCCGGCACGCACGAAGAGCTGATCGCATGCGACGGACTCTACCGGCGCGTCTACCGGATGCAGAGCGGACGGGAAGGAGGCGGCAGCGATGCATGAAGAATCCAACCAGACTGCCCGGTTCAGCCTGAAGGCGTTCGGCCGCCTGCTGCCGTATTTTAAGGTGGTACGCGGTCCGGCGATCATCTCCGTTGTGCTGATGGCGATCTCCGCCGCGGTCGACGCAGCAATCCCGCTGTTCACCAGCTATGCCGTCACGAACTTCGTTGAAAAGCAGACGACCGACGGCATTGCCGCCTTTACGCTCGTCTACCTGGCCGCCATCGTGGTGCAGTCGCTGACGACGGTGCTCTATTCGCGCCAGTGCATGATCATGGAAATGGTCGCCGGCAAGCTGATGAAGCGAGACTGCTTCGTGCATCTGCAGAAGCTGCCACTGTCGTACTACAACCAGACCTCGGTGGGCTACATCCTCGCCCGCGTGATGAGCGACACCGGAAAGCTGTGCGGCCTGCTCTCGTGGGGCGCGATCGGCATGATCTTTAACCTGTTCTACCTGATCGGTATTCTGGTGGCGATGTTCGCGCTCAATGTCAAAATGGCGCTGACGGTGCTGTGTGTCGTGCCGCTCGTGTTCGCCGTGACGGTGATCTTCCGCCCGCGGATGCTGCGCGCCAACTCGGATATGCGCCGCGCCAATTCGCGCATCACCGGCTCTTACAACGAGAATATCTCCGGCGCCAAGACGTCCAAAACGCTCGTTATCGAGGAGAAAAACTGCGGGGAGTTCGACGAGATCACCGCGGATATGTACCGCGCGTCGCTGCGCTCTGCGCGGCTTTCCGCGACATATCTGCCCCTGATCGCCTGCCTCGGCTCGACAGCGGTGGCGCTGGTACTCTGGCGCTGCGGCGCGCTCGTGCTCTCCGATGCGCTCGACTTCGGCATTTTGTCGGCGTTCATCTCCTACGGCCTGATGATCCTCGACCCGCTCTCGCAGATCGCGGGTATGGCGGCCGAGCTGGTCAGTGTGCAGGTCAACCTGCAGCGCATCTGTGCGCTGCTCGATGAGCCGTGCACGCTCGACGACACCGACGAGGTCAAGCGCCGCTACGGCGACGTGTTCGAGCCGAAGGCGGAGCAGTACCCGCCCATGCACGGCGACATTGAGTTTGACCATGTCTGGTTCCGCTATCCGGACGCTGCTG
This sequence comes from uncultured Oscillospiraceae bacterium, assembly GCA_964620855.1. Taxonomy (GTDB): domain Bacteria; phylum Bacillota; class Clostridia; order Oscillospirales; family Oscillospiraceae; genus CAKTOF01. The sequence goes on along the minus strand of CAZUKJ010000059.1, from coordinate 999 downwards.
AGGACGATTATGTGCTTGAGGACGTCTCGATCCGCATCCCGGCCGGAACAACGGTTGCGCTGGTCGGCGAGACGGGCGCGGGCAAGTCCACGATGGTCAATCTGGCCTGCCGCTTCTTCGAGCCGACGAAGGGTCGCGTGCTCATCGACGGCGTCGACAGCCGGGAGCGCAGCCTTGGCTGGCTGCATGCGAATCTCGGCTATGTGCAGCAGACGCCGCATCTGTTCTCCGGCACGCTGCGTGAGAACATCCGTTACGGCAGGCTCGACGCGACCGACGAGCAGATTGAGCGAGCCAGCGCGCTGGTATCGGCCGATCAGGTCGCCGCGAAGCTCGAAAACGGCTTTGACACCGATGTCGGTGAGGGCGGCGATCGCCTGTCTACCGGCGAAAAGCAGCTCGTCTCGTTTGCGCGGGCTGTGGTGGCCGATCCGCCGCTGTTCATCCTCGACGAGGCGACCAGCTCGATTGACACCGAAACGGAGCATCTGATCCAGGATGCGATCGATCATGTGCTCACCGGGCGCACGTCGTTTATCATCGCCCACCGGCTTTCGACGATCCGCAACGCCGACCTGATTCTGCTCGTCAACAACCGCGGCATTGCCGAGCGAGGCAGCCACGAGGAGCTGATGGCACAGCGCGGGCAGTATTATGCGCTCTACACCGCCATGATGATCCGCGACGAGTCGGAAAAGCTCGGCTTTGCTGCAGAGCGCGATGAGTGAGCAAGATCGGAAAATGGAAAAAAGGCCTCCCGAAAAGCGGAGCCCGAATAAAAAAACAGTTCCGGACCACAAGCTAATGCTTGTGGTCCGGTCCTTTGCGTTTGCCCGTTCTCGTTTCTTCTCCCATGGGGCGTGGCTTTGAAGAGAAGATTTTTGGGTAAAAAAAGCCTCCGCGGGATGGCGGGTACTCGTAAAACAGTTCACAGGCGCAAGAGTGGGAGTGTTGCAAAATGCAACACTCCCTTATAAATTTGCAGAAAGCAATCTGCTT
>CAZUKJ010000058.1:0-8601 GCA_964620855.1 uncultured Oscillospiraceae bacterium | reverse complement strand
TGGCTCAACTTCAACGGCGAGAAGATGTCCAAGTCACGCGGCAATGTCGTCGATCCGTACCTGCTCGCCGAGCGCTTCGGCGTCGACGCGCTGCGTTTCTTCCTGCTTCGCACATTCCCGTTCGGTTCGGACGGCAACTTCACCAACGAGCTGCTGATCCAGACCATCAATGTGGACCTTGCCAACGACCTCGGCAACCTCGTCTCCCGCACCACCGCGATGAGCGAGAAGTATTTCGGCGGCGATCTGGCAGTCGGCGGCGAAAGCGCCGAGCTTGACCGCGAGCTGAGCACGCTCGCCGCAGAGGTCACGGAAAACTACGTCCGTCAGATGGACGCCTTCCAGATTTCCAATGCGATTGCCGAAGCATTCCGCCTGATTGGCCGCGCCAACAAGTATATCGACGAGACGATGCCATGGGCGCTCGCAAAAGACGACGCCAACAAGCCGCGTCTTCTGACCGTTATGAAGAACCTGTGCGAAGCAATCCGCGTCGCAGCCATCCTCGTCAGCCCGGTTATGCCCGACACCGCCGCCGCAATCTTCGATCGTCTTGGTGTTCCGGCAGACTGCCGCACCTGGGACTGTGTTGCCTTCCGCAGCAGCGAGGAGTGCTTCTGGAAGACCGTCACCGGTCCGGCGCTGTTCCCGCGCATCGACGCAGAGAAGGAGCTGACCGCCCTCGAGGAGCTGCAGGCCGCGCAGCAGGCCGCTGCCGCCCCGGCTGAGCCGGTGCAGGAATACGCCGAAGTCTCCCCGGAGCCGGAGATCACCTACGACGATTTTATGAAGGTGGAGATTCGTGTCTGCAAGGTGCTCGAGTGCGAAAATGTCAAAAAGTCGGATAAGCTGCTGAAGTTCCAGCTTGATGATGGTACCGGCACACCGCGCCAGATCCTTTCCGGCATTGCAAAGTACTACAAGCCGGAGGAACTGATCGGCAAGAAGGTACTCGCCGTTGTCAACCTCGCGCCGCGTAAGATGATGGGCCGCGATTCGTGCGGCATGATCCTGTGCGTCGATGGACCGGACGGCTCGGTTCGCCTTGTCCATCCGGCGGATGATGCGCTCATCGGCAGCAGACTGTCGTAAACCAGCCTGTTTCCGCTCCGGAAAAGCGGAGTCTGAATCAAAAACCATAGACCGGGCCGCAGGCATACCGCCTGCGGCCCGGAACTGCTTCCGCCTATTACCGCCGACGCTTTGCGGCAGTTCATTGTGTTATTTTCTTTGCCTGCAGGCGGGGAGAATTTTCCCATGCGGACCTCCGAGGGATTGACATCGCGTTAACACAGCGGTATAATTTGATCGTTAACTGTTAGTGATTCAATTATTGGTGGTGCAAATCACACAACAAAAGGTAACACGATAATATAAGGAGGTCTTACTTTGAGTTTCCAGTCTAAGTTCTCAGAAACTTCCCCTGAGGCACGCTGGCGTCGACTCGAATCTGCGCACCGCGTCGCACACGACACCATGATGGCACGTGTTGGTCTTGAACGCATCGGTAATCCTGTTTTGCTGATGATCCTTTCTCATCAGCCCGATGGCACGATCGCCTCCCAGCGTGAACTTGCAGATCTTCTGCATGTCACCCCGGCGACCGTCACCGTCTCGCTGCGCGCACTCGAGCGCAACGGGTATATCCAGAAGCTCGAAAATGAAAGCGATCTGCGCCGCAAACCCATCGCCATCACAGAAAAAGGCATGCAGGCTGTCGCCCGTATTGAAGAAGCCTTTGACCGGCTCGACGTCGGCATGTACCACGGCTTCTCCGAGGAGGAAAAGGCGATGGTCTCCGACTTGTTTGACCGTATGGCCCGGAATCTTCTGGACATCGTGGATCTTTCGGACGACGCCGTTCGCCCGCCCATGCGCAAATAACATCTGACTAAAAGGAGGGAATCGCACCCTATGATTAAGCGCCTTCTCCAGTATACAGGCGACAAAAAACTCTACTTCTTTCTCGGCCCGTTGTTCATCCTTGCAGAGACAGCCATTGAACTGACCATTCCTTATCTGATGGGCCGCATCGTCAACAACGGCATCAATGCCGCCGATACCGGCTACATTCTCCGCATCGGTGTACTGATGGTCGTTTTATGCCTGTTTGGTATTCTGTTTGGTATTCTATCATCCAGATTTGTCTCCAGAGCTTCTCAGCAGTTCGGTGCGACGCTCCGCGGCGCTCTGTTCGATAAAATCCAGACCTTCTCCTTTGCGGACATCGACCGGTTTTCCACCGCGTCTCTGATTACCCGCTGCACCACCGACGTCAAGCAGCTGCAGGAGACCTGCCAGGAAGTACTCCGCACGCTCTCTCGTGCACCAAGCCTGCTCATCGTCGCCGTTACGATCTGCCTTAGCATGAACGCCAAGCTCACCAGCGTCTACCTCGTTGCCGTTCCCACGCTGCTGATTCTCGTTCTGCTCATCATGCGCGTCACGCATCCGCTGTTTGAGAAGATGCAGACCAGGATCGACGGACTGAACGACGCCGTGCGCGAAAACCTGATTGCCATCCGCGTCGTCAAGACCTTCGTTCGTCAGGATTATGAGAAAAAGAAGTTCCAGAACGCCAACGACGATCTGACCAATACCTCTGTCAGCGCGATGTACCGCGTGCTGATCATGATGCCAATGAGCACCCTGATCCTCAATGCAACAACGCTGGCTGTCTACTGGTTCGGCGGCCACCTCGTCGGCAACGGCGAGATGCTCGACGGCGACCTTTTGAGCTTCGTCTCTTATCTGATGAACATTATGATGTCCATTATGATGTTCTCTATGGTCCTCAACCGCGTCGTCCGTGCCTCTGCGTGCGCCAGCCGCTATTTCGAGGTCATGGACCATGAGCCCGACATCGTCGGCGGCGAGGACGGCGAGACCGGCCGCCTGCAGGGCGCCATCGAATTCGATCACGTCTCGTTCCGCTACCCGCAGTCCGACCGTAAGGGCATGATTCTGAAGGACATTTCGTTCCAGATCCATCCGGGTGAGTTTATTGCCATTGTCGGCTCGACCGGCGTTGGTAAGTCCTCGCTCGTCAACCTGATTTCCCGCTTCTATGACCCGAGCAAAGGTACTGTCCGGATCGACGGTGTCGATCTGCGTGAATACGACCTCGAGCATCTGCGCTCGTCGATCGGTATGGTTCTGCAGAGCAACGTTCTGTTCACCGGCACCATCCGCGACAACCTCAAGTGGGGCGCGCCCGACGCAACCGACGAAGAGCTGATCGCAGCATGTAAGGACGCACAGGCATGGGAGTTCATCTCCCGCTTCCCCGAAGGTCTTGACACGATGATCGATCAGGGCGGCGTCAACGTCTCCGGCGGTCAGAAGCAGCGCCTCTGTATCGCACGCGCCATGCTCAAGAACCCCGCGATCCTCATTCTTGACGACTCGACCTCCGCTGTCGACTCCGCGACGGAAGGCCGCATCCGCGAAACCTTCTATACCAAATACAAGGATACCACCGTTTTGCTTGTTGCCCAGCGCATCAGCTCCGTGCAGCACGCTGACCGCATTCTTGTTCTTGAACGCGGCGAGATCGCCGATATCGGCACGCACGACGAGCTGATGGCTCGCTGCGACGTCTACCGCGCCATCTATGATTCCCAGCAGGAAGGAGGCGAGGAGAATGGCTAAGGCGAAAAAGAAACAGCTTCCCCAGTTCGATGATGACGACGAGCACCTCGCCGGTAACGTTGGCCGCGGCGGCGGTCCGGGTATTAAGGACTTCCGAAAGCCCAAAAATGCCAAAGGGACGCTCCTGCGCCTGCTTGGATACATGACCAACTACAAGCTGCTGCTTGTTATTGCTCTGTTCCTGCTGCTGATCACCTCGCTGACCAATGTGGTCGCCAGCTACTTCCTTAAGCCGCTCATCGACGACCACATTCTTCCGAATGTGACCGCAGAGGTGAAAGACTGGTCCGGTCTGACGCACACGCTGCTCATTCTGGCCGGTATTTACCTCTTTGGCGTTCTGGCAAACTACTTCCAGCACCTGATGATGGCCATCATCTCTCAGCGATGCACAAATAAGATCCGCAAGGATCTGTTCGACAAGCTTGAGAATCTTCCGATCTCCTACTTTGACCAGCATTCCAACGGCGAGATTATGAGCCGCTTTATCAACGACGCAGACAGTGTGCAGATGTGTTTTGAAATGACGGTCACCATGTTCATTTCTTCCATTATCTCCTTCGTTGGTACCGTCTCCATGATGATCTATCTCAACTGGAAGCTGTTCATCATCACCGCCGTTGCGCTGGTGTTTGACACCGTGTTCGTCCGGAAAATCGGCGGCCGCTCGAAGATCATGTTCCGCGAGCAGCAGCGCACACTCGGCATTGTCAACGGCTATGTGGAAGAAATGGTTTCCGGCATCAAGGTCGTCAAGGCCTTTACACATGAGAAAAAAGCCAAAAACGAGTTTGCGGAACTGAATGCTGCATACCGCGATGCGGCTTCCGAAGCCAATTTCTACGGCTCTGTCGTGTTCCCGATCCTCGGTCAGTTCATGGGCATTTTCTACGCCATTACCACGGTCGCCGGCGCTCTTATGGTCATCAACGGCGCCACCGGCATTGGCGGAGCCGCCTTTACCGTCGGTTCGCTTGGCACATATCTGTCCTACACCAAGCAGTGCTCGCAGCCGATCAACCAGATCTCCCAGCAGCTCGTGCAGCTGTACTCCGCACTCGCCGGCGCTGAGCGCATCTTCGCCGTGATGGATTCTGAGCCGGAGCTCGACGACGGCCCGGTCACGGTTGTTCCGTGTGAAGATTCCGTCACCGGCTTTGGCTGGAAGGTGCCCGGTCAGGATGAAATCATTCGTCACTTCGGCCACATTGAAGTCAAGGGCGTTGATTTCCACTATGTCGAAGGCAAGCCGGTTCTGCGCAATGTCACCGTTGACGCCAAACCGGGCCAGAAAATTGCCTTTGTCGGTTCGACGGGTGCCGGTAAGACGACGATCACCAATCTGATCACGCGCTTTTATGACGTACAGAAAGGTGAGATCCTCTACGATGGCGTCAATGTCAACCATATCAAAAAGGATGATCTGCGCCGTTCCATGGTGCTCGTTCTGCAGGATACCCATCTGTTCTCCGGAACGATTATGGAGAATATCCGCTACGGCGACCTGAACGCAACCGACGAAGAATGTATCGCCGCGGCCAAGACGGCCAACGCCTACGACTTCATTATGACGCTGCCGGACGGCTTTGACACCTATATCACCGGCGACGGCGGCAACCTCTCGCAGGGTCAGCGTCAGCTGCTCAACATTGCGCGTGCAGCCGTTGCGAAGCCGCCGGTTCTGATCCTCGACGAGGCAACCTCCTCGATCGACACGCGAACCGAAAAGCTCATCGAAAAAGGTCTCGACGCGCTCATGGAAGGCCGTACCGTCTTCGTTATCGCGCATCGTCTGTCTACCGTCCGCGACGCAGACCAGATCTGTGTCATCGAAGGCGGCCAGATCATGGAGCTCGGCAACCATCAGGAGCTGCTTGCCCAGCGCGGCCGCTACTACGAACTCTATACCGGCCAGCATCTGCTCGAGTGACCTCCACATCCAACGCCCCCGACGGCCTATGCCGCCGGGGGCGCTTTTTTCCGCAGAACTCCTTGGCTGCAAAAAATCCGTGCCGCAGGTATTTGCCTGCGGCACGGATTGCTTTTATGGATCTCTGACGCACGAGTTTGTTTGGTTATTCCGACCAATCCGTCTCGTAGTGACGGACACGGAACACTGCGCCGAGGGACTCGCAAAGGATACGGCTCTGTTCAATGGCCTCTGCCGGCATATTGTCCACCACTGTCATCATCGTCTTCACACCAGCCGCCGCGCAGCTGCGCGTAAAGCGGCACATTTGTTCAAAGGCGCCGGGAAAATTGGGATGGACGACGGCATTATAATCACACTCGTTCGGACGATTGAGCGAGATCGATGCGATATCAATGCGCCCGGCAAACTCCGGGGCAATATCGCGGCCGTTGATATGGCTGCCGTGGCCATTCGTGTCGATACGGATCGGCGGCAGAGAGGTGTGCTGTTCGCGCAGGCGATCAATGACCCACGCAATATCATCCCAGCGGAACGTCGGCTCACCGTATCCGCAGAACACCAGTTCGTCCCACGCACCAAGATTGCGCGTAAGGATATCGGCCAAAATTTCTTCTCGGGTCGGTTCCTGCTTCAGCCATAGATTTGTACCGGTACCCACACCGTCCCCTGTGGTACGCAGACAGAATTCACATGCGCAGGTGCAGCGGTTTGTCGAGTTGACATAGAGATTGCGTCCAAAGGTGTATGTGATCATATTATGCCTCAATTCCAAAGAATTTCATGCCGTTTTCCTTCGTGATCCTTGCTACCTCTTCGACGCTCATGCCGCGGACCTGTGCGATTTTTTCCGCAACGCGCGGTACATAGGCCGAGCTGTTGCGCTTACCGCGGAACGGTTCCGGTGCAAGATAGGGGCTGTCGGTCTCGATGAAGATGCGGCTCAGAGGCGCCCACTCGATGACTTCGAGTGCTTTTCGCGCGTTTTTGAACGTGACCGCGCCCGTGAAACTCAGATACCAGCCCATGTTCACAAGCTCCTTTGCCGTCTCAACCGAGTAGGCATAGCAATGGAAGACGCCTGTGACCTCTTTGGCGTACTTGCGGACGATCCGCATCGTATCCTCGCAGGCCTCGCGCGAGTGGATAATGACGGGAACATGCAGCTCTGCAGCCAGCTGCATCTGGCGGTCAAATGCTTCGCGCTGCACCTCACGCGGCGAAAAATCATAGTGATAGTCCAGACCGATCTCACCGAGCGCAACCACACGCTCATCATTCAACAGTGCGCGATACATGGCAAGGTCAGCATCGGTCAGGCTCGATGCATCATGCGGATGCGTGCCCACGGCCGCGTAGATGAACGGGTACTCGCGGGCAAGTGCAAGGGAGCGGAGGGAGCTGGTCAGATCACAACCGACATTGACGATCAGATCCACACCGGCTTCCTGCGCGCCACGCAGCGCCTCGGCGCGGTCGGAATTGAATTTATCGTCATCGTAATGTGCGTGGGTATCGAAAAACATTGCAAAGATCCTTTCTGGATGGATTAAGCATTGTTTTACCGGGCGGGTTTAGCCCGCCCGGTAAATAGCGTTATTCCGCAGTGGGTTCAGCCGGTTTGGCAGGTTCTTCCGTCTTATCCTCCGGATCGTCCTCGCGCTCGACGCGGACGACGCCGATCACACGGTTGCCTTCTTCGACGCGCATGACGATAACGCCCTGTACGGCGCGCGAGTACACGCCGATATCCGAAGCATGCATACGGATCATGACACCACTGGACTCAATGAGCATGACATCATCATTCTCCGACACAGAGCAGATACCCGAAATATTGCCGGTCTTGGCGGTAATATTGTAGTTTTTCATACCGCTGCCGCCGCGGTTCTGCGGTACACCGGAATCGCCGCGCATGTAGTCTTCAACCACTGTGCGCTTGCCGTATCCGTTTTCCGTAACGGTGAGGATCGTCTCCGACTCCCGATAGAGCTCTGCGCCGACGACGAAATCGCCCGGCTTGAGCTTGATGCCGCGAACACCGGCCGCATCACGGCCCATCGGGCGGACGTCCTGCTCGCTGAAGCAGATCGCACGGCCAAAGTGCGTTGCAATGATGACCTTATCCTCGCCGGTTGTCTTGAACACGGAGATCAGTTCGTCGCCATCTTCGAGCGTCAGCGCACGGATGCCGGCCTTTCTCGCCGTGTGGATTGACTCAATGGTCAGTCGCTTGACGGTGCCGTTGCGAGTGACCATCACGAGATACTCGTTCTCCAAAAACTCCCTCGTGTAGACCATCGCGGTCACGCGCTCGTCGGCCTCCAGCGGCAGAACGTTGACGATCGCTGTGCCGCGGGCTGTGCGCGAAGCCTCCGGGATCTGGTAGCCCTTCTTGCGGTGGACGCGGCCACGGTTGGTAAAGAACAGCAGATAGTCGTGGGTCGAAGCAGTAAACAGCGCTTTGACACAGTCATCCTCTTTGAGGTTCTGCGCGTTGATGCCGCGGCCGCCGCGATGCTGCACTTTGTAAGCATCAGCGGGCATTCGCTTGATATAGCCGGCTTCAGAAAGCGTGTAGATCGACTCTTCTTCTTCGATGAGGTCTTCGATGTCGAGCTCGTCCTCGACATCCTGAATTTCGGTGCGGCGATCATCGCCGTACTTTTCAGAAAGCGCAATGAGCTCCTCGCGCAAAACTGCCTTGATCTTTTCCGGATCGGCCAGCAGGTCGCGGTAATAGGCAATGCGTTCTTCGAGCTCTTTATAGTCATTTTCCAGCTTCTCGCGGTCAAGACCCTGCAGCTGCTTCAAACGCATATCGAGAATCGCCTGAGCCTGGACCTCAGAGAGGGCAAAGCGCTCCATCAGCGCATCTTTTGCATCGTCGTAGCGGCTGCGGATGATGCGAATGACTTCATCAATGTTATCCTGTGCAATCAGCAGGCCTTCGAGCAGGTGGGCACGTTCGAGTGCCTTGTTCAGATCATAACGCGTGCGGCGCTCGACAACTTCCTGCT
>CAZUKJ010000057.1:0-8631 GCA_964620855.1 uncultured Oscillospiraceae bacterium | reverse complement strand
GGAGAAGCTCTCGAACGAGGAAGTCCGCGTCAAGGTCATTCACGCCGGTGTCGGCGCGATCTCCGAGTCGGATATCCTGCTCGCTTCGACCTCCAACGCGATTGTCATCGGCTTCAACGTCCGCCCGGAGGCCTCTGCGGCGGCCCATGCCCAGCGCGACGGCGTCGACCTGCGCATGTATCGCGTCATCTACGATGCGATCGACGAGGTCACTGCGGCAATGAAGGGCATGCTTGCTCCGAAGTTCCGCGAGGTTATTACCGGCCACGCCGAAGTCCGCCTGACCTATAAGGTCTCGTCGGTCGGTACCGTCGCCGGCTGCTATGTCAAAGACGGCAAGATCGACCGCAACGCGCAGGTCCGTGTTCTGCGCGACAACATCGTTATCCACGAGGGTACGGTCGGCTCGCTGCAGCGCTTCAAGGACTCCGTCAAGGAAGTCCAGGCGAACTACGAATGCGGCATGAGCATCGAGAAGTTCAACGATATCAAAGAAGGCGACATTTTCGAGTGCTTCGTCATGGAGCAGATCAAGGCGTAATGCGTTGATCTGCCTCCTGCGGTTTGCACTGTGCCGGTCTGCCCTGCTGTCAGGGCGTCGGCATCGCCGACCACTTGTCTGCTGATGAAGGAGAACACATTATGGCATCCAATCGACGCGGCCGGATCAACGACGAGCTCCGCCGGGAGCTGTCTGATCTCATCCGCAATCTGAAAGACCCGCGCGTGCAGGGCATGATCTCGGTCACCCATGTGGAGGCGACGCCCGATCTGCGCTATGCGACGGTTTATATCAGCGTGCTCGAAAAAGAGCGCAGCGCAGACGTCATCAAGGGCCTGAAGTCCGCTTCCGGCTATCTGCGCCGCGAGCTCAGCTCTGCTATGCAGCTGCGCTATACGCCGGAACTGATCTTCGAGGAGGACAAGTCCATCGAAAAGGGCGCGCGCATCTTCGAGATCCTCAGCAAGCTTGAGCGAGAGGAAGGCAGCCATGAAGATTGATCTGCAATCGGCTGCCGAGTTTCTGCGCACGCATGACAATTATCTGATTTTAACGCACCGCCGGCCCGACGGCGACACCGTCGGCTGTGCGGCTGCGCTCTGCCGCGCTCTGCGCGAGTTCGGAAAACAGGCGGATATTTTGAATAATCCGCAGTTCACCCCGCGCTATGCTGAGTACCTCGACGGTCTGACCGTCGATGCCGAGCCGGAAAACGCCTGCATTGTCTCGGTCGATACGGCGACAGCAGACCTTTTGCTGCTCGGCGGAGAGGCCTATGCCGATCGCGTGCAGCTGGGCATTGACCACCATGGAACGAACAGCTTCTATGCGGAAAAGACGCTCGTTTTCGGTCACTACGCCGCCTGCGGCGAGGTCATCTACGAGCTGCTGCTGGAGCTGGGCGCGCCCATTTCGCCCAAGACGGCCGAGTCGATTTACGTCGCTGTGTCGACGGATACCGGCTGCTTCCGTTACTCGAACACCACGGCCAACACGCTGCGTGTTGCGGCGGCGGTCAAGGAACTCGGTGCGGACACCTACCATGTCAATAAGGTCATCTTTTCGACCAAGACCTTCGCGCGGCTGCGCATGGAGGCATATCTGATCGACACAATGCAGCTGCTGGCGGACGGCAAGGTCGGACTGTGCAAGCTGCCGGAGGCTGTTCTGACGCAGATTGGTGCGACAGAAGACGACGCGGATGACATCGCCGGCTTTGCGCGCTCGGTAGAGGGCGTGGAGGTCGCTGTGATGCTCCGTGAAGTGGAAGGCGGCAAGGGCAAGGTCTCCGTCAGAACTGACGGCGTGATCAGCGCGGCAGCCATCTGCGCCCATCTGGGCGGCGGCGGCCATGCCGGTGCCGCCGGCGCAACGGTTTCCGGCGGTATTGAGACCGCAGAGCGCCTGATCCTTGCGGCAATTGAACAGGAGCTCGGCTATGCGCTCTGAGCTCCGCAGGAAAGGAGACCCCGCAGATGGCAAACGGAATTGTGATTGTGGACAAGCCTGAGGGCTGGACGAGCCATGATGTCGTCGCCAAACTGCGCGGCGTTTTCCATGAAAAGAGAATAGGTCACGGGGGCACGCTGGATCCAATGGCGACCGGCGTGCTGCCCGTGTTTGTCGGCCGCGCCACCCGCGCGGTCGAATTCTTTGAATCCAGCGAAAAAGAGTACGTTGCAGGCGTCCGTCTCGGTATGGTGACCGATACGGAAGATACGACCGGCGAGGTGCTCGAAACGCATCCGGTCGCTGTGACGCGCGATCAGGTCGAGCAGGCGCTCTGCGGGCTGCTCGGCCCGCAGGAGCAGCTGCCGCCGATGTATTCGGCGGTCAAGGTCGGCGGGAAAAAGCTCTATGAGCTTGCCCGTGCAGGCAAGACGGCCGAGCGAAAGCCGCGCAGCATCACCGTTTACGAGGTCGAGCTGCTTGGCGGAGACGGAGCGGAGTATTCCTTCCGTGTCCGGTGCTCTAAGGGTACTTATGTGCGGACGCTTTGTGCCGAACTTGGCAGAAAACTCGGCTGCGGCGGCTGTATGTCCGGCCTGCGCCGTACCGGCGCGGGTGCTTATTGCGAAAAGGAAAGCATCCCGCTGGATGTGCTGCTTGCGTCGGAGAACCCGGAGCAGTTTCTGCGCCCGGTTGATTCGATGTTCCCGACCGCCATGCCGGTCTATATCGGCGAGCGTGACGAGAAGAAGGTACGCAACGGCGCCGACCTGCCGCTGGCGGGCCTGCCCGCGGGACAGTACCGCCTGTATGCGTCGAGCGGTGAGTTCCTCGCGTTGGCGGAGTATACCGACGGCGTACTCCATACGATCAAAAGCTTTTTCGAGGTGAAGTGAGTTGCAGCGAGTGATCGCTCTTGGTTTTTTTGACGGTGTGCATATCGGGCACGCCGCGCTGCTCGAGCGCGCGAAGCTGCGCGCAAAAGAGCTTGGCGTTCCGGCCGCTGCGCTGACATTTGATCTGCATCCGGATACGCTCGTGTTCGGCACACCGGTGCCGCTGATCAACTCGCGGGAAGACCGCGAATGGCTGCTGCGCACGCAATTCGGCATGGATGAGGTGCTGATTCTGCACTTCGACCGTGAGACGATGCGGATGCCGTGGCAGGACTTCGTGCGCCGCTACCTCGTCGAGTCGCTCGGTGCGGTGCATCTGGTCTGCGGCCACGATTTTCGATTCGGCGACCGCGGCGAGGGTAATCCGGACCGGCTCAAGGCACTCTGCGCAGAGCTGGGCGTTGGATGTGACGTGATCGAGTGTGTCACGCTCGATGGTGAGACGGTTTCTTCTACCCGAATCCGCGAGCTGATCACAGACGGTGAGCTTGAGCAGGCAAACCGGTTCCTCGGCCATGCGCACGTGCTCTCCGGCGTGGTCGTGCCCGGCAAGCAGCTCGGGCGTACCATCGGAATTCCGACGGCAAACATCTATGCGCCGGAAGGCGTGCTGCTGCCGCGCTTTGGCGTGTATGCCACGAAGGTCGACGTCGGAAGCGGCGTCTACCTGGCGGTCACAAATGTCGGCATCCGCCCGACGGTTGACGATCAGACCGGCATCACGGTCGAACCGTGGATTCTTGGCTTCGACGAGGACCTCTACGGCAAAACCATCCGTGTGGAGTTTTACCGCTATCTGCGCGGCGAGGCAAAATTCGATGGCCTGGAAGCACTGCGTGCCGAGATCCTGCATAATGCGGTGCAGACAAGAGCATATTTTGAAGAGGCCTGAGTGCCCGTCTATGTGAAAAGAAAGAGAGACGAAGCCATGAAGATCCTGAAATTTTTGGATCGTATCCCCGGCGGTATCATTCTGGTTCCGATGCTGGTCACCGCCCTGATCAACACGTTCTGCCCTGCTGTTTTGCAGGCGGGCGGCATTACCACCAAGCTGTTTTCCGGCTATGCAACGCAGTCGTTTATCGGCGTTTTGCTGTTCCTTGCCGGTTCGCAGCTTGCGGTTCGCGATGTCGGCGCAGCGTTCAAGCGCGGAGGTGTGCTGCTGCTGGCCCGCATCCTGATCGCCGTGATTGTTTCCGTCGCGTACCTGAAAGCGTTTGGTACGGACGGCATCCTCGGAGTATCTGCAATGACGGTCTGCGTCTTTATGTGCAGCCTGAACCCCGGCACATTCCTCGCCACAGCTGCCCAGCATGGCGACAAATACGATATGCCGGCGTTTGGCCTGTATAACCTGATGGTTGTTCCGGCTGTTCCGACGATCATCCTCGGTATGGCGGAAGGCGCTCCGTTTGATTACATGAGTCTGATCACGACCATTGCGCCGTTTGTGCTCGGCATGATCCTCGGCAACCTTGACCCGGATATGAAGCAGCTGTTCAGCACGGCCACGCGCCCGATGCTCTTCTTCCTCGGATTCACCTTCGGCGCAAACGTCGATCTGATCGGCGCGGCCCGCAACCTGCCGATCGGCCTGCTCATCAGCGCAGTCTATTGCGTGATCTATATGACACTTCTGCTGCTCGTGGACCGCAAGGTTCTGCGTCAGCCGGGCTACGGCAGCATGTCCACCTGCTCGATCGCCGGTGCTTCGATTGCGATGCCGCCGGTCATTGTACAGACGCTGCCGCAGTATGCCGACCATGTTGCCGCTGCCACCGCGCAGATTGCCTGCGCTGTGCTCATCACGACGGTCCTGTGTGTATTTGCGACGAATTTTGTCCTGAAAAAATACGGCGATTCGCCGCTGCGTGCAGCGATGGCGCACGGCGGAAAACCGGCAGAAGCCGGCGCAAAAGAATAAAAAAGTCCCGGCTGCAGATAGCGCGGTATCCGTAAAACAGTATTGACTCATAAGGCCCCAAACGACGGAGGGAGAATGTATGGTGAAAAAACTATTGACTATTTTGATGGTGACGGTGCTGATGTGTTCGCTCGCCGCTTGCACCGATGAGACTGAACAGCCAGCTGACACCACATCCACCCCAACGGAGGAAACCAAACAGTCGGTGGCATCACCGATCGACTATACCGTGTTTTGCGGCAATTATTCTGATACCGAAACAGTAGAAGGACCGTGTTATACGGTAAGCATCATTAGTGTGGATAACGCAACCAAGGCAATCGAGATCTCGATCTCCTTTGTGGGCGTAAACTCGTCGCCGTTATACACGACAGAGTCGATCTACGCTTCCATTGCAAGTGATCATACCGTACAGTTTGAATGGGTGGATTCCTGGAAGAATCAGGGCATCGGCACATTGGTTCTAAACCCCGATGATTCGTCTACGGTACAGCTGTTGATGACGGTAACCGAAGAAGCCGAGGTCAATCGGTCTACACTGTCGACACACGACCAGTATAAAACGCTTATCCGTCGGTAGGAGTCAAAAAGGAGGGCGCACTTCTATACTCTCCTGTCGGGAGTATCGTGCGTCCTGCGGAGCTTCATTCTCCGTCAGCAGAAGAAAACTGCATGACCGAGAATGTTGCGTCACTTCGTTCCGTCAAGGTGGCCACACCCCCTTGCACCGCTAAAGCGGCTATCCCCTGTGGACTTACCGTCCGCAAATAGTTTTGATAAACCGTTCGCCGCCAGCAAGTTTGAATAAAAAGCATAGAATAATCTTCCGTATGATCGTAACCATACGGAGGATTAACTGTTTTACGGACACCGCCGGATGCAGCCGGGACTTTTGCATTGTCTGGGATATTCAGCGGCCCGAGACGGTGACGCCGTCAAAGGCCGCCCACGGGACAAGGCCCGTGCCATCGGCGGCGCGTTCAGCGGACAGGCCGATCAAATTCCGAAGCAGATCAGCGAGGTTGCCGCTGATCATGACTTCGCTGACGGCAGGCCCGAGGCGGCCGTTTTCGATCAGGAAGCTGTTTTTGGCGATGCCGGAGAAGTCACCGTTGGACGACGGCGCGCCGCCGGAGAACCGCGCAACATACAGGCCGCGGTCGATGCCGGCGATCAGTGCGTCGACCGACTGCTCACCGCCGCCGATCACAAAGTTTCCGGCGGTGCTGTTTCCGGCGCGGGTCAGGCCCATGCGGTTGGCCACATGCTGCGACAGCTGGAACGACGAGAGTGTGCCTTCGTGGATGACATCGTAATTTTGCGGGGCAAAGCCCTCCCCGGTCCAGCGCTGCGGCAGTACGACCGACGGATGTTCCGCCGCGACCGTCACCGTGATGCGCGGGTCGGCAACCTGTGTACCGAGCGCGTCCTTCCACGCGCTTGCGCCGCCGAGAATGGCGTTGTCGCTGACAAAGTTGTCCAGCAGCGAGGCCAGGAATTCTGCGAAGCAGCCGGGTGTCAGAACGACCGGGCCGGTAAACTTGCCTTCGAACGGCTTGGGATGCACCTGCTTTTCCAGTTCTTCCAGATCGCACCGAATCGTGCCGAGGCAGATAAACGGCTGGTCGAGCGAATCGGTCATGGCCTGCGTGCCAAACATGGACGAGGTTGTCTCGCCGTCGCGGGCGCACAGCGTCAGAGAGACCTGATAAACACCGGCCGTGCGCGCATAGCTTACACCAAGCGAGTTGCGGTAAACGCTCTTCTGCGCGGTGTGCTGCGCGACGAGTCCGACGATCACGATCGACGGATGCTGCGCGGCAATGTCATCAAACAGCTCTTTGACACGGTCGAAGAATTTCTCCAGATCGGCTTCGGGCGCACCATCGGTAAACGAGCCTTCCCCTTCGGCCGCGAGCTCCCAGTCCGGGTCGTCCTCGGCCGAGGCGCAGGCGGCCAGACAGTCGTCTGCAGCCAGTGCGATAGACTCGCTGTCGAGCCGGTTGATGCCGACGGCACCTTTTTTGCCGCCGACAAAGCCTGTCATGGACAGCGCGTCATCAAACAGCGTGCGCATCAGGGTAAACTCGCCGCCTTCTACGTTGAATTCCTGCGTTGTGGCACGGGAGGCGGTCACAGCGGCGCGGGTTGCACCGCGTTCGGCCAGCGCGCGAAGCGCCTGATCTGCGGTTTCGTGTAACAGTTTCATCTCAGCGACCTCCGATCATCATTTTGCAGCGCAGCGCCGGGCCGCCCATGCCGACGGCCATCGGCTGCTTCTTGCCGCAGGTACCGCAGGAGGTCCAGCGCATCTCGTCGGAAACCATGTCGACCGTCTTGAGCATCTCGAAGGCGACGCCGGAGATGGTCGTATCGAGGATGGGGCGGCCGAGCTTTCCGTTTTTGATCTCGTAACCGCTGACGATGCCAAACATAAACTCGCCTGTCAGATCGGCCTGGCCGTTGTTGTAGTCGAGCAGGTAGTAGCCGTCGTCGATCGAGGCGATCATGTCCTCGAGCTTGTCCTTGCCGGGCAGGATGGCGGTGTTTCTCATGCGGACGAGCGGTTCATCGGAGAAGTCCCAGGCGCGCATATTGCCCTGCGGCGTCATGCCGAACCGCTCGGCGCTCTCGCGGCTGTTGAGGAAGCCGGTGAGGATGCCGTCTTTGATGATCTCTGCGTCGACGGCCTCCGTTCCTTCGTCGTCGACGTAGACCGGCTGCGGTGCGGCTTGACCAAATGCAGTGTGGGCGAAGTCGGTCAGGTTGACCAGCTCCGAGCCGACCTGCTTGCCAAGGTGCGATGCAGCAACGGAGCCGCTGAGTACCAGATCGGCCTCCACCGTGTGACCGACGGCCTCGTGCGCGAGAATGCCGGACATTTCCGGACCAAGGATGACGGTTTTGACGCCGGCCTCGCAGTAGACGCCTTCGCGCTTGCGCATGACCTTCTCATAGAGCGTATCGATCTGCTCAAACAGCATCGCCGGATCGGGATACAGCTCGGGAAGCATGCCGAAGCCGCCCATCGGGCTGTAGAGCTCCACGGCGCGGCCGTCCGGCGTCTCGGCGGTCAGTGTGACATAGATGTGTGTGCGCGGCAGGATGCTGTAAGAATCCCATGCGTCTGAGGTGAGCAGATTCTTTTCAAAGCTCTGGTGGCGCACACGCACTTCGCGGGCAACAAGACCCGGGCAGTGACGGACGATATAGTCGTCGATCGCGCGCAGATAGTCCACATAGAGCTTCTGCTCCGGGTCGTCAAAGCGGCGATCGGCAGTGATGACGCCGCGCGAGACCGGCGGCAGCGCCGCTCCGGTTTTGCCGGCACGAGCAGAGAGAAACTTCGCGTTGTTCTCTGCAGCGCGCAGCACGGTGCGGGCGGCTTCGAGCGTGGTCTCGGGCATCGAGGCGAACCCGTATACGCCGCCCATAAAGGTGCGCGCGCTGACGCCGGAGACATCGGTGCGCGTATTCTGCGTCAGGTTTCCCGAGACGAGCGAAACGATGCGCGTGCGGTTGCACTGCGCACGCAGCTCCGTGTGCACATTGGCGGAGAATTCCGGCCGCCAGCCGGTGAAAAGTTCGGAAAGCAAATCGAGTCCCCCTTTGTTGGAATGCTTTGGAAAGAGTATACCCCATTTGCTCCGGAACCGCAACCGGCAGGCAAATGGAAATTTGCGGCGAACCGACGATAAAAATCTGTCAAACAGCTTGCTTTCTTAAAAAGAAGGCATTGCCAAGCGGCATGTTTTGTAGTAAACTGTATCTGTTGGATTGAAACTATTTACAAGGAGGATACCACTTATGAAACACCTCGAAGCCGATATCGTCGTCGTTGGCGGCGGTATGTCCGGCCT
>CAZUKJ010000056.1:0-8634 GCA_964620855.1 uncultured Oscillospiraceae bacterium | reverse complement strand
TGGTCATCTGTACCCCGTTTGAAAAAGCCGGTCACTTCTACTACAATCAGAAGATCAACTGCATGCGCGCAGAGGGTACCGTCAAGCTTGCAGGCGAAACGTTCACCTTCGAGCCGGACAGTGCGTTTGCCGTACTCGACTGGGGCCGCGGTGTATGGACCTATCATAACACCTGGTACTGGGGCTCTGCATCCGGCCTGAGCAACGGCGTTGACTTCGGCTTCAATATCGGCTACGGTTTTGGCGACACCTCCGCCGCCAGCGAGAATATGCTCTTTTACAATGGCAAAGCACACAAGCTCAGTCAGGTCACCTTCAATATCCCGATGTCCGGCGGCAAAGAGGATTATCTGAGCCCCTGGACATTCACCAGCGACGACGGCCGGTTTGAAATGGACTTCACCCCCATCCTCGACCGTGCCTCCCTGACCGACTTCAAGGTGCTCAAATCCGATCAGCACCAGGTCTTCGGCCGTTACACCGGCACGGCAGTCCTCGACGACGGCACCCGCCTGCAGATTCGCGACCTGCTCGGCTTTGCCGAAAAAGTCGAAAACAAATGGTAAGTAAAGCGGAATCCGAATAAAAACATAGATTCCAGGGAGTGTTGCAAAATGCAACACTCCCTTATAAATTTGCAGGAAGCAATCTGCTTCCTGCAAAGCATCGCCTGCGGGCGGGTATGGAATGTGAATGGCCCAGGCCACACGCTCTTGCCCCCGCGGGGCAATTCACCTTGGGTGTCTCCAAGACCGCCCTCTTCACACTATCCCCTGCCAGGAACGCGCGGCCCTATTGCAGCCGGTTCTTTTTTGCAACAGGTCGTTTGTTACACGCAGACTTCCTCTTCCTGCGCGACCGGTTCTGCAGAGACCGCCGAGACCTCAAATGCCGTACGCTTCTCGCTGCCGCTGTCGAGCACCTTGACATATTCCCTGCTCTGCAAGCGGCCGATCACCTCCAGCTTTGTGCCGACCGGCATTGCACCGACCTCCCTAGCCGTTTTCCCCCAGAGGATGCACGGCAGATAGTCTGCGCGATGATACTGTCGGTTGACTGCCAGCATCACATCACAGATCTCGCGTCCGAGCGGTGTGCGGCGAAATACCGGTGCTTTGCAGATCGTCCCACGCAGCTGTACCTGATTTTCCGGCTCGCCGCAGCAGCTTCGCATCTGTTCACAATAGACGGAGATGATCAGCTTCCGTCCGGCTCCGCCCCGATTGTTGAACGATCGCAGCTGACCTGCGACCTCGATCATCTGTCCGCCGGACAGATCAACTGTGTCGAGCAGTGATTCCGATACGATCGCGTCGAGCAGATCGACCGCACCGGATAGCCGCTCGACCCGGATCGGAAACGCAAAAAAACGCCGCCCGTGATTCTCGTGAGAAAACTCCGGCAGCCGCGCGAGCTCCCCGCGCAGCAGAATTTTATTGGCTGTAGTATCCATTCTTCCACCTCTTTGCTGATGTGTCCTGAAAAATCCTATTCACAGCCAGTCCGAAATATGCAGCAAGGGAGTGTTGCAAAATGCAACACTCCCTTTATCGTTTTGCAGAAAGCGAACTGCTTCCTGCAAAGCATCGCCCCTTCACACTTTCCCTGCCAGGAACGCGCAGCCCTATTACAGCCGGTTCTTTTTTGCAACAGGCCCTTATTATCTAGTTTCTTTTACCGGAGGGAGCTCTCCGGGTCTTCCCCGGCTTCCGGCTCGTTTAACGCTTCGTCAACACCGAGGTCACTGACCTTCCGAATCGCGTAGTATTCGCCCGTCTGTGTAGGACAGTGTTTCGCCATCAGACGCCCGTTGATCCAATCCGTCAAAAGCGTGTATCCCAACGCAAATACCGGCACGCCGAGCAGCATGCCCGCGAAGCCAAACAGGCCGCTGGCCACCGTGATCGCCACGACAACCCAGAAGCCGGAAAGGCCCGTTGCGTCACCGAGAATGTGCGGACCGAGGATGTTGCCGTCAAATTGCTGCAGAACCAGAATAAACACGATGAAATAGAAGCACTGCAGCGGGCTGACTAACAGGATCAAAATCGCACTGGGGATCGCGCCAATATATGGGCCGAAGAACGGGATCACGTTCGTGACGCCGACGATCGTAGAGATCAGCACCGCATACGGCAGCTTCAATATCCACATACCAATAAAACAAAGCACACCAATAATCAGCGAATCGAGCAGCTTGCCGGTGATAAAGCCGCCAAAGATCCGATGGCTTCTGCGGCCGAGCTCCATAATGTGGTCTGCCTTGGTCTGGCTGAATGCCGCCACGATGAGTTTCTTTGCCTGTGCAAGAAACTTATCGCGGGAGGCGAGAATATACACAGAAATAATCAGGCCGATCAGCAGATGCAGCAGACCTTTGACCAGAGAGAATACCGAAGCGGCAATCGTCGACATCACGGTCTGCAGCGTTTGGGTCAGATCTTTCTCGATCCAGTTTTCCGCCCATGCAAAGATCCGCTCCAGCAGTGCGTTGGCGTAGCCTTCGAGCGTCGGCTGATCTTCAAACAGCGCCCGCAGCCAAGCTCTGACCGTTTCATAATAACCCGGCATATTCGAGACGATTCCCGTGATGCTGTCAATCAGCTGCGGAATGATCATCGAAACCAACGCGTAAATCAGCAGGACGGCCGAACCCAGCGCGATCATAATGGCAGCTGCACGCGAAGCGACCATCGCTTTGCGCTCAGAAACGCGCAGCTTTTGCAAAAGCGTATTCATCGGCCGTTCAACCCATTTCACAATCGGATTGAGCAGATAGGCAATCGCGCAGCCGTATGTGATCGGCGCAAAAATATGCAGCAGCGACTGCAGCGCAGCCACCACGCCGGAGAAATTCGTCACCATCAGCACAGCAACCAGCAGTACCAACAGGACACCCAATGCCGTCAAGCCCCACATCCAATATTTTTTGTACTCATGCCGCATATTTTCGCCGCCCTTTCATCGTTTCTTTCCTTGATTTTATTAAATCACACGAAATGACTCAGCGTCAAGAAACGCTTTTGTAATTTCCTTCCTTTTCCAAATTTTTTAAAAAATTTTATGTTTTTTCATGATTATTATAGTCAGCATGTCTATAATTCGTTATAATAAACTCAGTGAAAACCATTAAAAAACAACACCTGTCCATAGGAGGTTTGTCTCATGAGATATTGCACATCCTGCGGCGCAGCACTGCTCGACGGATTCCGATTCTGCGTGCAGTGCGGCGCAAGTGTCCCGGTCGAAAAGCCGGTCGCCGCACCGGTTCCCGAGCCGGTCATCGAAGTTTCGGCTGCCGATCCGGTTTCTGAGCCGATCGCCGAAGTCCAGGCCGCCGAGCCGGTTTCTGAGCCGATCGCTGAAGTTCCGGCTGCCGAGATGCCGGATCTTGATCCGGAGCAGTTTGTCCACCCCGCTTGCGAACCGGAGCAGCCCGCGTCTGCACCGGTCACCGCAGCAAAAGAACCGACCGAACCGGTTTCTGCTCCGACTGAGCCAAAAACCGACCCCGCTTATACTCCGCCAGTCTATACCGCGCCCGCAGCTCCCCCTCCGGCATCTGATGATCGGCATCTTCTCAGCTTTGGCGGCGCGTTTGTTGCACTGCTGCTGCTCTGCATTCCGGGCGTCAACCTGCTCACGGCATTCATCTGGGCCATTGGCGGCGCAAAAAATCACAGCCGCAGGAATCTCTCCCGTGCATGGCTGCTGCTCGTGTTTGCCGTTGTTTTGTTCTTCGGCTGCATGGCTCTGCTCATCTGGCTGCTCGCCGGCGACCAGATTCGTGCGCTGCTTGCCGCACTCGAAGAATCCTTCCGCAGCCTCGACATCATGTTCTGATCCCGTAAAAAAAGCTGCCATTGCCTGAGCAATGGCGGCTTTTTTATTGATCTTTTCTTTTCAGTTTCTGCTCATTGCCGTTGTCGTCCACATAATAGACGTTGTCGAGGTGGCCGACCAGGCTCGCCTTGACCGACGCGATATACTCCTTCCGAAGCACATCGCGCTCTGCGGTCTCCTCCGGTGTCAACCCCTCCGCTTTTGCCTTTCTCGCCAGCTCGTTAATGCGGTCGATTTTGCTCTGTTCCATACTGTAGCTCCCTCACAAATAGTTCTGAATCGTCACGGCCGTATGGCCTTTTTTTGTTGTTCCGTCGATACTGGACAGTTTGAATTTCCCCTTGCCGCGCACAGAGATTACGCTGCCCTGCTCCACCGTCTTATCCGGTTTTTCGCATGGCAGATGGTTGAGCGTCACCGCCCCGCGGCGGATCAATTCCAATGCTGCCGAGCGGCTCAGGTTGCAGCCGGCCGCAACGACACTGTCCAGCCGCAGCGCCGACACGCTTTTGCGTTTTTCCTGCAGCTTCGGCGGCGGCACAGCAATTTCGTCGAGACCAATCTGCTTCAGGCCAAAATGTACCCGTCCTGCCGAGACAAGATTCTGCAGCACATACGGCAGGATTTCACGCATGACAAAAAAGTCGACCTGACCGACGCCAACATAAATATCACCGACGCGATCCCGTTTGATTCCACTGCCCATCAGGCTGCCGAGCATATCACGATGCGTCAGCGTGTCTTCGGAGCGAAATGTCGCCCGAACAGCGGCAATCGGTCCGTCCTCGCCGGAGAGCCAGCTCTCATCGAGGTACTCCGGCAGAAAGCAGCAGGCCATACGCTCCGCCTCAGGCGCACCGCCGTAAAACAGGAAATCCCTGCAGCCGGCTTCCCGCAGCATCCGCCCGCACAGCACCTGCTCACGATCCGTCAGAAAACACGTCGCTGCCGGGATCCCGCGGCGTTCTGCCGCAGCCATTTTATCGAGCACGCGCGCAAAGAGAATCTTATCCTCTTCTGTCTGTGCGTATTTTGCAATCAAAACTGTTTTTTCCATGCCTGCACCTCGTCCGTTATCATAGCATGCGCCACCCTGTTCGGCAATTGACAATTTCCATGAATTCCGATACGATGAGAAAAAAGGAGGCGAACACAGTGGCTACACAGGAATTCAAAGCGGCATGCCGCGGCTGTCATGGCGGCTGTATGCACATTCTGACCGTGGAAGACGGCCGGGTCGTCAAAGTCCGTCCGGATCCCGACGGTCCGCTCAACCGGGGCCATGCGTGCGTCAAAGGCATGAGTATTCTCGAGCAGATGTATCACCCCGACCGGCTGCTGTACCCCATGCGCCGCTGCGGCGAACGCGGCTCCGGAAGGTGGGAGCGCATCAGCTGGGACGAAGCCTACAACATCATTGCCGAAACACTCGGCACGCTCATGCGCGAATCCGGTCCGGAGTGCATCTCCATCATCACCGGCACAGGGCGGCATCACCTGCCGCAATTTTGGCGCTTCGGCAACATTCTCGGTACACCGAATGCGACGTCATCCGGCGCGCTCATCTGCCTCGGTCCGCGTAAGAACGCCGGTGATATCACATCCGGTGTGTTTGCCGGCGTTGATTACTACGGCAAGGTGCAGCCGCAGGGGCTGCTTGTCTGGGGTGCAAATCCCGCTATCAGCGGCGCCGACGGCGAATTGCAGTGGCACATTCAGGATGCTGCCAGGCGCGGTGTCAAACTGATAGTGGTCGATCCGCAGCCGACAACGCTCGCGCAGCAAGCAGATGTCTGGCTGCGCCTGCGGCCGGGTACGGACGGGGCACTGGCACTCGGCATTTTGAACATCATTCTCTCCGAGGACCTCTACGACCACGACTTCGTGGAAAACTGGACCTATGGCTTTGACGAGCTGAAAGCGCGCTGCGCCGAATATCCGCCCCGGCGTGTCAGTGAAATCACCTGGGTCCCGGAAGCGGACATTGTCAAGGCCGCGCGGCTTCTTGCCACGGTCAAGCCATTTTCGCTCGAGTGGGGCACCGGCATTGAGCAGAGTACCAACTCCATTCAGACCTGCCGCGCCATTTATCTGATCCCCGCGCTGACCGGAAACTATGATGTCCCCGGTGGGTTTGTTGAGAGCATGGAAATCGCGCCGACGGCCGACCTGCTCTTTTCACGCCTCAGTCCCGAAAATGCAAAAAAGTGCATTTCCGGCGGCTATCCGCTCAACGACGGCACGATGACGCCCAAGCTGTTCGCCCACCCGTGGCTGACACTCGACGCAATCAAGACCGGAAACCCCTATAAGATCCGCGCACTGCTCTCCCACGCGAACAATACACTGCTGTCCGTTCCGGACAGCCTTCACAGCTACGACTGCCTGCAGGAACTCGACTTTTTCGTCTGCATGGACATTTTTATGACGCCCACCGCCGAATTGGCCGATCTCGTTCTTCCCGCCGCCCTCTGGCCGGAGATCGACAGCGTATACTGTATGCCGGAATTCGGAGATCAGGCCGCACTTTGTATGCGAAAGGTCGTGCAGACGGGAGAATGCAAGTCTGACGAGGACTTCTTCTTTGAACTCTGTCAGCGCATGGGACTCGACTACGGCGCGTCAAGCCAGCGTGAGATCCTTGACGGCATCCTTGAAGAACTCGGAAACCGCCGTCCGGAATACACCGGCATCGACTTTGATCGGTTTGCTGAGCTCGGCTGGATCGAGCCGAAGCGCACCTATGAAAACTACAAACGGCGCGGCGGCTTCCGCACTCCGTCCGGAAAGTTCGAACTGTACTGCAGCGCGCTGTCTCAAGCCGGGCAGGACCCGCTGCCGTATTGGGAGGAAATTCCGGAAAGCCCAATCAGCCGACCGGATCTGCTCGCGGAGTATCCGCTGGTTCTGACAACCGGAAGCCGCCTGCAGCCGTATTTTATCTCCAACAACCGCCAGATCAAATCGCTTCGCCGCCTCGCGCCGTATCCGACCGTCACAATCCACCCCGAAACGGCAGCCCACTGCGGTCTGTCCGACGGCGACTGGGCGTGGATCGAAACGCAGCGCGGCAGAATCACGCAGCGCGTGAAGTGTCTGCCCGAACTCGATGAGCGGGTAGTCAACTGCGAGATGGGCTGGTGGTATCCTGAGGCCGGCGCACCGGACTATGACTGGGCGCTCTCCAATGCAAATGTTCTCACCGTCGGCGCGCCGCCGTGCGACCCGGTAGGCGGTGCATATCAGCTGCGCGGTCTGCTCTGCCGGGTCTATCCCAACCCGGACGGCAAACAGATCGAAGCGCGCTACGAAGCCTCCGATCTTGCAAAATAAGCACGATTTCTCATCCATACCAATCAAAATCAGCGAGTACCGCTATGTACGGTACTCGCTGATTTTGCTGTTACAATCTCTTTTTCAAATCTTCAAAGTCTTTCCTCGGCTGTACCGGTTTACTGGACGCAACCTTCTTCGCAGTCTGCATGGTGCGGCGGCGCAGCGTCAGAACGCACAGCAGCAACAGCAGCACCAGTGCAAACAACGCAAGCAGGATCCACTGCCGCTGCGTACCGGACGCGCCCAAATCCAGCGAGAGGCTGACTTCCTCCAGCACGGCAGCTGTATCCGTTGTCACGATACCGTCGGTAGCCTCGACTACAACCGCGTCGCCGTACTTCTCATAAAACACATTGGCGTACTCCTGCGCCGCATCATCAAGCACCATGACCGTCACACGGAATTCCTTGCCGCTTTCGCCAAAGCCGGTCACTTCTCCGTTTACGACCGTCCATCCGGTGCCGCAGCCGACAACCTTGCCGTCGCCGCCAATCATATACTCCTGCACGATCTCATCATTGATCCGGTTCAGCTCATTCTGGGAATACTTTGCACCGTAGACGAACGTCAGTTCTGCTGCAGTCACATCCTGCAGCGCCTTTGCCTCTGCCTCGCCGCCTTCGACAATCAGGATTGCCAGATCCGCCCCGCCGTCTGCGCTGTAAACGCCTGCGACAAAGTCCGGGTAGCCGTCTGTCTCCCACTGTGTGAACAGGTCGTTCGCATTGCCGTACTGCGCCGCCGATACCGTGACGGCGAGCGCAGCCACTAACAGGAAAATAAGCGTCAATTTCCGAATCTTCTTCATCTTGCACCTCCATCCAACGCCGCGCGCAGCTGCCCTATCGCGCGTGAATACCGCCAAAGTACCGTTCCAAGCGGAGTATCCGTCGTCTGTGCGATCTCACGAAAACGGAGTCCCGCATTCAAATGCAGCGAGACGATTTCACGGTCACGAAGCTCCAGTGTCTGCATTGCTCGTTCCACGTCGAGCCGCATGCCGACCACTTCCTCCAGGCTGTCGTCCGCTGCCAGTTCCGGCAGTTCTTCTGATTTCGGCCGACGCAGCGCATCGACCGCCAGATTGTGCGCCACACGAAAGAGCCAGGCGCGAGGATGTTTTACCTCTTCTCCCGGCGGCGACTGCCAGAGCTTTACAAATACATCCTGCGTCAGATCCTCGGCCAGGTCATGATTCCGGATAATCCGCAGAATCACCGTCATTACCGGTACGCGTAGGTCCAGATAGATCGTTTCGAGCGCATCGAGGCTGCCGGCGCGCAGCAACACGAGCTGCCGGGAAAACTCTTCGTTGGTCATATTCCCCGCCTCCTTCTGCTTTCTATGACGATTGGGCAGTTGAAAATATTGGTGCTTTTTTTAAAAACACGGCGCAGCACCTTAGCTGCGTCCTCATAAGAAACCATAGCCCCTTCCCTTGGCCATTTGCGGCAT
>CAZUKJ010000055.1:0-8675 GCA_964620855.1 uncultured Oscillospiraceae bacterium | reverse complement strand
AATCCCATGGACAGGCCCCGTGCCGAAAGCCTCTGCGCGCTTGAACCGGCTGCACCGTGGTCGATCCTTGCCATCACATTCACCAACAAAGCGGCAAACGAGCTGAAAGATCGCCTGGAAGCCATGCTTGGACCGGACGGCCGCGATGTCTGGGCAATGACGTTCCACGCCGCCTGCTGCCGCATTTTGCGACGTGAAATCGAACATCTCGGGTATGCAAGTTCTTTTACCATTTATGATACCGCCGACTCTGAGCGCGTGATTAAGGACGCTCTTCGTGATCTCAACCTTGACGAGAAAACCTATACACCCAGACTCGTTCTCAATCACATCAGCCGTGCCAAAGATCAGATGCACACTCCGGCGGAATTTCGCATCGAAGCACAGACTGCCGGTGATTTCCGCCTAGTGAGGATCGCTGACTTGTATGAGTCATACCAGCAGAGGCTCAAAGCGGCCAACGCCGTCGACTTTGATGACATTATCATGCTGACCGTGCGCATTCTTCAGGATAACGAACAGGTTCGCACCTATTGGCAGCGGAAATTCCGCTATGTGATGATTGACGAGTATCAGGATACCAATCACATGCAGTATCTGCTCGCTTCTTTACTGGCCGGCGGCTATGAAAACATTTGTGTCGTCGGCGATGATGACCAGAGTATTTACCGTTTCCGCGGTGCAACCATCGAAAACATTCTGAATTTTGAAACACAATACCATGAGACCCGCGTGATCCGACTCGAGCAGAACTACCGTTCTACCAAGCAGATCCTCGAGGCCGCCAATGCCGTCATTGCCAATAACCGCGGTCGAAAGGGGAAAACGCTCTGGACACACAATGCTGACGGCGATGTCATCGACGTCTACGAGGCCTCGAACGAATCGGATGAAGCAAACTATGCGGCAAACCGGATCTTCCGCATGACACATGGCGTCGGATTCCGTGACTTTGCAATCTTATACCGTACCAATGCACAGTCCAATGCACTTGAATACGCCTTTAAGCGCAATGCCATTCCTTACCGAATCATCGGCGGCACACGCTTCTTCGACCGGGCGGAAGTCAAAGATATGCTTGCGTATCTCTGCGTGATCAACAACCATGCAGACGATCTTCGACTGCGGAGAATTATCAATGTTCCGGCGCGCGGCATTGGAGGAAAAACACTCGAAATGGCGCAGCGGCAGGCGAGCGCAGCAAATATTCCGCTTTATCACGTCATCTCCCGGGCGAAGCTGTATCCGAGCATGGAAAAAGCTGCAGGAAAACTCTCTGCATTCTCTGATCTGATCGAAACATGCACTGCGCTCAGCAAAGAGCTGCCGCTCGATGCGTTCTACGACGAACTGCTCCAGCGTACCGGATACCTCGCGATGCTCGAAAGCAAAGACGACATTGAAAACCGGACACGCGCCGAAAACGTCCGCGAATTAAAATCCTCCATTTTGAGCTATATGCAAAATACCGACGAACCGACGCTTTCCGGCTTTCTGGAGGAAATTGCGCTGTATACCGACATCGAACAATATGACGAAAATGCTGACGCCGTTGTCATGATGACCATTCACAGCGCGAAAGGTCTGGAATTCCCGAATGTCATTCTGGTTGGTATGGAAGACGGTCTTTTCCCGAGTCAACGGGAGGGCTCTGCCGAGGAGATGGAAGAAGAGCGCCGTCTTTGCTATGTTGCCATTACGCGCGCGAAGCAGACGCTTGCCGTTACATATGCCAAGCAGCGCATGCTTTACGGCCGCACCTCCTTCAACCGTCCGTCCAGATTCCTGATGGAACTGCCGGATCATTGTGTCAGCACGAAGCCGCAGCGGCAAATGCACAATTCATTTGCTGATCGTCAACGCGCCGATTATTCTGAATTTGGCGATACGCAGTGGTATTCTCGAAGTGAACATGTTCAAAGTAAAAAAACAGTTCCGACTACAACACTTCGCTCCGCCGCTTCTGCCGCAAAAAAATCCGCAGCAGGGCTGTTCGCCAAAGGCGATATGGTGCAGCATACCGCCTTTGGCATCGGAATGGTCCTTTCCGTCATCCCAATGGGAAATGACGCATTACTCGAAATTGCGTTCGACCACATCGGCACCAAACGCCTGATGGCAAACACTGCTGCTTCCCACATGAAAAAGCAATGATATGGCCGAGCCTCCTGCAGCATACGCTGTTAGGGGGTGCACAATGAAACGAAAAAAATCACGCCGTATTCTATCGGTTATTCTTTTACTGCTGCTCTGCGCCGGTGCAGGCTATCTGTTTTTTCGCGGAAGGATCATGCCGATTGCCGAAACAATGGCATTCACGATTGTGGAAGACCGCGCGTCGGATGTGATCGTTGAAGCCATTGATCTGGAACTTCAAAATGATGAAGCCGACTATGCACATTTGGTCTATCTTGACAAGGACACAGACGGAAATATTACCGCACTGCGAACCAATATGATGGAAATGAACCGATTAAAGGTCGCGGTGCTCAACGACATCCGCACCCGGATCACACGCCTCGACGAAGATAGCCTGACGATTGCACTGGGAAGCTTGATTTTTCCGGAAATTTTTGCCGGGAAAGGGCCTGGTATTCCGATCCGGATCCTTGCCGTCTCATCGTCCGACGCAGAATTTGCAAGCAATTTAACGGAAGCAGGAATCAATCAAACTCTGCATCAGATCGTGATGAATGTCTTTATCACAGTTACCGTGCTGCTTCCGACCGGTACACACTCCGTTCCAACCCAAACATCCGTTGTAGTCGCTGAAACCGTTCTCATCGGCACAGTTCCAAGCAGCTATGTCAATTTTACAGGTCAGAGTCTGACCGAAGAGTAAGGAGATCCGCTATGCAGCCACAAGAAGAAATTCGCCGGCTTTCCGCTGAACTGGAAAAACATAATTACGCATATTATGTGCTTGACAATCCCCGGATCGAAGATTATGAATACGACCGCATGCTGCGCAGACTTGAAGAGCTCGAAGCGCAGTATCCGGAATATTCTGCACCTGATTCTCCAACAAAGAGAGTCGGTGGAAAAGCGCTCAGCCAATTTGAGCAGGTCGCACATCCAGTGCCGCTGGAAAGCCTGCAGGACGTGTTTTCCTTTGAGGAACTCCGCGAATTTGATGGTCGCGTACGTCAAGCGATCCCGTCACCCGAGTACGCTCTGGAACCAAAAATTGACGGTCTTTCTGTTGCACTGGAATATATTGACGGTGTGTTTGTACGCGGTGCAACACGCGGCGACGGTTCCGTCGGCGAAGATGTCACCGAAAATCTAAAAACCATCCGATCCATTCCACTGCGACTCGATCATGCTCCGCCGCATCTGATTGTCCGCGGCGAGGTTTTCATGCCCAAGCGCGTGTTTGCCCAACTGAATGAACAGCGGGAAGAAAATGGGGAGGCGCCGTTTGCCAATCCGCGCAACGCCGCTGCAGGCTCGCTTCGTCAGCTCGATTCAAAAATTGCCGCTTCCCGTAAGCTGGATATTCTGGTTTTTAATGTCCAGCTCGCGGATGGTGTTTCCTTTGATACCCATTCCCAATCACTTGATTTTCTTCGTGATCTGAAATTCAAGGTCATTCCTTATCGGCTTTGCACCACGATGCAGCAGGCTGAAGAGGGAATTACCGATATCGATTCCGGACGGTATGATCTCCCATACGATATCGACGGCGCAGTCATCAAGCTCAATTCACTGTCCGGACGGGAAGAGCTCGGCTCTACCGCGAAATTCCCGCGTTGGGCTGCCGCCTATAAGTATCCTCCTGAAATCAAGCAAACCATTGTGCGCGATATTGTCGTGCAGGTTGGCCGCACCGGTGTTTTGACGCCGAAAGCCGTGGTGGATCCGGTCCGGCTTGCAGGAACCACTGTGACAAACGCAACGCTGCACAATCAGGATTTTATCACAGAAAAAGATCTTCGCATTGGCGATACCGTTCATATTCGCAAAGCAGGGGAGATTATTCCCGAAATTCTTTCCGTCGTGCCTGAGTTGAGACCGGAAAACACAGTTCCATATTTCCTTCCTGTTTCGTGCCCGGTCTGCGGTGCTCCGGTTGTTCGTGATTCCGATGGCGCCGCGATCCGATGCACCGGCGCCGAGTGTCCGGCTCAGTTGGTTCGCAATCTGGCGCACTTTTGCTCCCGGAACGCCATGGACATTGAAGGACTTGGCGAATCCATTGTCGAACGGCTGATCGACCACAAGCTGCTCCATTCTCCTGCAGACCTGTATTATCTGACGAAGGAAGAGGTTGCAAAACTCTGGGAAAAGGGAACAAAAGCGGCGGATAATCTGATCCATGCCATTGAAAACAGCAAATCCAACGATTTATCACGGCTGATTTATGCGCTCGGTATTCGCCAGGTCGGTGAAAAAGCCGGAAAGGTTCTTGCGCAGCATTTCGGAACGCTTGATGCACTGATGAATGCAACGGCAGAAGAACTGACACAAGTCCCGGATATCGGTCAGGTCACTGCGCAGAGTATCACTGACTGGTTTGCACAGGAACAATCGAAACACATGATTGAGCGTATGCGCGCTGCCGGGGTCAATTTCAACTGTGCCATTGCAGTGACCGACACGCGGTTCTCCGGTATGACATTTGTCTTGACCGGCGCACTGACCCTGTTCACACGCGATGAAGCCGAAGCAAAAATTGAGCAGATGGGCGGCAAGGCGGCTTCCTCGGTTTCCAGAAAAACGACCTATGTTGTAGCCGGTGAGAATGCCGGTTCCAAGCTGCGAAAAGCAACCGAATTGGGAATCCCTGTCCTGACAGAGCAGGAATTTCTGGACATGCTGGCCTGACAATCCGATTTCAAGGGCGCACCGCAACGCGGTGCGCCCTCTTTAGTTGCATCTTGCCATTCTTCGCATAAATGATATAATATAGCAAATATCCCACATTCTTTTCTGGTGGTGACATCTTATGAGAATTATCATTGCCGGTGACGGTAAAGTCGGCTCTACACTGGCGCGTCAGTTGTCTGCGGAAGGCTATGATCTGACACTGATCGACTCCGATTCGCATGTGCTCGAGAACAGCACCGAGCAATATGACCTCATTGCGGTTCACGGCAACTGTGCTTCCATGGAGGTTCTCAAGCAGGCTGGTGTACAGGACGCGGACCTGCTCATTGCAGTAACCAATGCCGATGAGGTAAATCTGCTTTGCTGCATGACAGCACATGGTCTGAATAAAAATCTTCACACGATTGCCCGCATCCGCAACCCGGAATACACTGAGCAGGTCTATGAGATGCGCGACCAGTTTGCGCTGTCCATGACTGTCAATCCGGAAAAACAGGCAGCTGTTGAGATTGAGCGTTTGCTCCGCTATCCCGGCTTTCTCAAGCGCGAAGCGTTTGCCAAAGGTCGGTTGGAGATTGTCGAACTGCGCATAGATGCTGGCAGCAAGTTGTGCAACGTCCCTCTTTATGAAATGAACGGGATTATCAAGTGCCGGGTTCTCGTCTGCACCGTCGTCAGAGACGGTGTCGCCATTACCCCGGGCGGTAATTTTGTGCTGCAGGAAGGGGATCGTCTGTTTGTTACCGCCCCGACCAATACGCTCGCCACTTTAATGAAAAACCTTGGAATTCTCCGCCGCAAGGTCAACCGTGTCCTGATTGCAGGAGGCGGCCGCGTCAGCTACTATCTGGCGCAAAGTCTGCAAAAAACCGGTATGCGCGTTCAGATTATTGAACCGAATGCCGATCGCTGCCAGCAGCTGGCGGAAGCTCTGCCTTCGACCAGCATTATTAACTGCGACGCCAGCGACCTGAATCTTCTTGAGCAGGAAGGCCTGTCTCAGTGCGACGCACTGGTGGCATTGACCGGTCTCGACGAACTGAACATCATTATTTCTCTCTATGGAAAGACAAGAAATGTTCCGCAGATTATCACAAAACTTGGGCATATGGAGACCAGCAGTGTGCTCAATTCGCTGGCTCTCGGCAGCGTTATCAGCCCGAAAGAGCTCTGCAGCAATTCCATTGTTCAGTATGTTCGGGCTATGCAGAATCAGGCAGGTGCTGCAGTCACGATGCACAGCATTGCCGATGGACAGGCTGAAGCCATCGAATTTCTTGTCGACCGTTCTACACTGCATTGTGGAGAACCGCTGAAGCAAATCAAGGTTCGCAAAAATATTCTGATCGCCGGAATTTCCCGCGGCAGCCAAACGGAAGTCCCCAACGGCGACTCCATGTTTTATCCGGGAGATTCCGTCGTCATCGTCACAAGCAATGATTCCGTCATTTATCAGTTGAACGATATCTTTGAATAAAGGAGTCTGCCATGAATTATAAGATGATTGGCCGAATCCTTGCACTGATTCTGGCCATCGAAGCATTATTTATGCTTCCGGCGCTCGCTATCTGCTTGTTTGACGGCGATTCCACCGCAGCGATTGCATTCGTGCAGACGATTCTGATCTCACTGGTTGTTGCCGGCGTACTGTATTTGCTGTGCAGGAAAGCGCAGCGCGGCTTTTATGCAACCGAGGGCATGATCTGCGTCAGCGTCAGCTGGATCGTGATGAGCCTGCTCGGCTGTCTGCCGTTTTATCTCTCCGGAGAAATCCCCGGTTATATCGATGCGCTTTTTGAAATTGTTTCCGGTTTTACAACAACCGGTGCATCCATCCTGCCGGAAGTGGAAAAGCTATCACGCGGACTGATTTATTGGCGTAGTTTCAGCCACTGGGTCGGCGGCATGGGCGTCCTTGTATTTGTTCTTGCCATCGCGCCGATCAGCGGCCGAAATGACGGGTTTACCATGCATTTGCTTCGCGCGGAAAGCCCCGGTCCGAACGTTGGAAAACTGGTGCCTCGTATGCGCCAGACGGCCTCGATCCTGTATCTTTTGTACATCGTTCTGACCATTATCAACTTTCTTTTCCTGATTGCAGGTGACATGCCGGTATTTGACGCTGTCTGCACGGCATTCGGCACTGCCGGCACCGGCGGTTTCGGTATCAAAAACGACAGCATGGCAAGCTACAGCCCGTATCTTCAGAATGTCTGTACCGTCTTTATGCTGCTGTTTGGCGTGAATTTCACCTGCTTCTACATGCTGCTGGTCCGCCAGTTCCGCAGTGTGTGGAAGGACGAAGAACTCCGGGTATATCTTGGTGTCGTCCTTGTCAGCATTGTGCTGATCGTGTGGAATCTCACCGGCTTTTATGATACACTTGGCGAAACGATTCGACACGCTGCATTTCAGGTATCGAGCATCATCACCACCACCGGATATGCAACCACAGACTTTGATCTTTGGCCGGCATTTTCCAAGACGATCCTGCTCTGTCTGATGGTGGTCGGTGCATGCGCTGGAAGTACGGGCGGCGGTATCAAGTGCGTTCGTATTCTGCTGATGTTCAAGGTTTTGCGCCGCAACATTCGTCAGGTTCTGCATCCGAACAAAGTGCAGGTTGTCCGTATGAACGGAAGCACTATCAGTGAAAAGGTTCTGCAAAATACCAATGCCTACCTTGCCGCATATGTGATCATTTTGTTTGTCAGTATGCTCCTGATCTCGCTGGACGGTTTTTCTACGGGAACCAATTTCAGTGCGGTTCTGGCTTGCTTTAACAACATCGGTCCAGGCCTGGAGGCAGTTGGTCCGACCTGTAATTTCGGTTCGTTCAGCATCCTGTCCAAGCTTGTTTTGATCTTTGATATGCTGGCAGGCAGACTGGAAATTTTCCCGCTTCTGGTGCTGTTTTCCAGAAGTTCCTGGACCAACTGGTCGAAATAACCTATCACGGAGGATCATTTATGACGGAAGTTGTTGCCGCACTCATATGGGAGCATGACCGGTTCATGATCTGCCAGCGTCCTGCACAGAAAGCCCGGGGACTCTTATGGGAGTTTGTCGGCGGAAAAATCGAGCCGGGCGAGAGCGGGGAAGAAGCACTGATTCGCGAGTGCAGGGAAGAACTGGATGTCACCGTTGCTGTCGAAGATATCTTTACGGAAGTCACGCATACATACCCGGATATTACGGTGCATTTGACACTGTATAATGCCCGAATTGCCAGCGGAACACCGCGACTGCTCGAGCATAACGATCTTCGCTGGATCATACCGTCCGAGATCCCGGATTATTCGTTTTGCCCCGCAGATGAACAGATTCTTGCACTGATCCGACAAAAATTTCAGGGATAAAACCGAAAGGGAATTGCCGGCCTATGACAAAATTGATCGCGCGTTTGCTGCTGATATCAATCCTGTTCTTAAGCGGCTGTGATTCTGCTTCCACCACGGACACCACCACGCAGGAGGTTGCAACCATGATTCCGACCTACACACAGATCAGCGCGGAGACAGCAAAAACAATGATGGAGGAACAGCAAGTCCTCATTGTTGACGTGCGGGAGCAAGCCGAGTTTGACGAACGCCATATTCCCGGCGCTGTTCTTCTTCCGGTTGGTTCGATCAGTGAAGATACCGCCGCTGCAGTGATTGGAGAAAAAGACGAGATCGTGCTTGTATATTGCCGCAGCGGGAATCGCAGCAAGACCGCCTCGCAGACTTTGGCTGAACTCGGCTATACCAATGTCTATGAATTCGGAGGCATTATCGATTGGCCGTACGAAATTGAATCTGCAAAATAATACAATACCCGGCCTTTAGTCAGGTGTTCGTAAGACA